>NZ_JXSL01000016.1 GCF_000829825.1 Paramagnetospirillum magnetotacticum MS-1
GCCGAAACCGATGGCGCTTTCTGGGCCGGACAGGCCGAGAGATTCGCCGTCGCCGCCGAAGCGGCGGCAACCATTGTCGCCGAGGCAACCGGGCTTGATCTGCAAACCCTGATCGTTTCCGCCCGCAGAGGCTCGGACTACCGGACGCTCGGCATCGAGTTGTTTTGAAGGGAAGGCCCATGACCACCCTTGCCCATTACCTGACGCTCAAATCCGCCCAGGACAACGCCTTCGCCACCATCTCGGCCAAGCTCGACGATCCCAACCTGCGGATGGACGATTTCGCGCTGATGGTGAAGGCCATCGAGCTGATCGAGACCGTCCAGGACACCGATTCCTACGACGCCCTGCTGCGCAAGGTGGCCGCCAAAGCCGCCGGACTCTACGCCCCCGGCCTCAGTGGCGAGGACATCCTCATGCTCACCCGGGCCTCCCGGCTGGGCGACATCCCCCATGGCGGGGAGGAGCGGTGGATGCTGCTCAATCGCGACGAACGGAACATGGATGTCACCGGGGCCGTGATGGTCGGCGAGCGCAGCCTGGAATCCTTCGGCGATTGCGTCCTCGAAACCTTCTACGCGGAGACCTGATCCCATGCCCCTGACCATCCCCCCGATCCCCAACGCTGCTCCCTTCGTGGCGTTCTCCGACAATGTCGGCATCTTCAGCAATTCCAAGGCCCGCGAAATCCCGGCCCGGCTCAATGCCATTGCCCAGGCGCTGAAGGATCACATCAACACGCTCTGGCTGGGCACGGCCACCAGCTTCATCAACGGCACGGTGATCGCCGGTCTCAACGCCGCCCTTGCCAAGATCGAGACCTTCTCCAACGGGATCGAAACCCGCATCAACAATCAGATGGCCGAGTTCCAGGTCAATCTCGCCAATTACCTCGGAACCAATGCCGGGTATTCGGTCAGTGCCGCCAACGCCGCCCTGTTTACGGGGGGCATCGTCGCGGGCGACATCGTCTACGACGTTGCCGGAAGGGCGGTTTCGATCCGCCAGGGGCCGCGTCTGATCAACGGCATCACCTACAACGATGACGGCACCATGGCGGGCTATGCCGAGAAGCTGACCCTCGGCGGCATCACCTACACCCGCGCCTACAGCTTCACCTATACGCCCGACGGCCAGATCGCCGCCATCACGGAGGTTTGAGGATGGATATCCTGACGTTCAATGCGCTGAAGCAGTACCAGCGCCGTATTGACAGCGATCTGCTCGATCCCTGGAAGCGCCCGGCCTTCGCCGTGGTCACCATGAGCAGCTCGGCGCCCTGGGGCACGGTGGTCTACAACCACTATCTCCAGGAGCTTTGCCGCCAGCATTACAATGACAGCGGCTACATGCAGGGCAGCACCAGCAGCTTGGGAACCGAGTTCTTCAACAACTGGTATTCCTACGGCCAGACCAACTCGAACATCTCGTCAACCGACACCTCCTACGGTGACGGCACGGCGCGGTGCGGGCATCTCGGCCATATCGCCCTTGGCATCGGCCCCGACGGCTCGATGATCGGCCGCCCCAGCCCCTATGCCGGCACGGCGCTCCGGAATGTCGGGGTCTGGGTCAACAACAAGACCAACAAGAACCTCGCCCTGTTCATGGAGAACCAGTACGCGGGCGTGGCGCCGCGCGCCATCGCCCCCGGCCGCCTGACCGGCACCGAGGGTTGGCATCTGGCCTGGACCAATACCAAGTTCTACGCCCAGAACAATTTCGGGACCTACAACAAGTACGGGATGATCGGCTACAACGAGAAAACTGGAACGCTGGTCATCAATGAGAACAAGAACGGCGGCACCTCCATGCGGCTGCACGTCTATTCCAACGTCCCTCCGTTCGACATTTCCGCCAGCAACCGCCGCGCCTGGTTCAACAATCTCGATGAGACCAAGCACATCTTCTACGACTGGACGGCCAATTCGGCCGGGTATGCCGAGAGCCTCTATCGCGGCATCGTCATTCCCTGCGACGACGGCAAGATTATTATCGTGCGGATGGAGCCCAGCAATTACTGCATGCTGGACCGGTTCACGCCGAACGGAACTGGGGGCTACACCAAGGAAGCCACCCACACCCTGAGCACGACCACGACCTACGGCATGGAATCCGCCGACCGCAACGGCATCCGCTTCCAGATCTCCAACGACGGCAAATACGTCATCTGCTACCAGCCCTATTACTACTATGGGGCCGGGGCCGAGGTGTTCCTGATCCGGGTGTCGGACGGGAAGTACGCCTTCCTGCAATACCAGGATTCCAGCTATGGGCGGTCGTTCGCGCCCATTCGCGACAGCGACTTCATGGTCTCCTACAGCCCGAATTCCGACAGCGGCTACGGCATCTACATGTCGCACATCGACACCCGCACCGTGTTCCAGGCCGTCGCCGACAAGGGCGACATGAGCTCCAAGGTGCCGGGCTTCAACGTCTACATCTTCGACAGCGCCTATCACTCGACCAACTACCCCTACATCGTTCCGATCATCGGAGGCATCTGATCATGGCCGGCAAAATCAGCTTCCCCCATGGCAATGACTGGGGCGTCATCGGACCCGAGGGCGACCACGATCTGCCCGTGGACTCGACCCTGGGTCACCGCTTCCATCTCGTCGACGGCGAGGTTGTCGACCGCTATGACGGCGTTACCGACGACGAGGTCCGCGGGCTCGATGCCGAGCGTGTCGCCGAGCGGCAGGCCGAGGAACTCCAGGCGGCCAGAACCGCCCTGGTTCGCCGGGTCAAAACCGAAGCGGCGCAGCGGATTGCCACTCTCGACTGGAAGGTTGAACGCGCCCGTGAGCGGGATGCCCTGAACGGCACCAAGACCCTCCAGGAGGTCTATGCCGAGCGCGAGATCATTCGGCGGGCGAGCAACGAGGCAGAAGCCGCAATCGCCAAGCTCACCTCCCAGGAAGAGATCCTGGCCTTTTCCTGGTAGCCCCTTTCCCCTGACCCGGAATTCAATGCCATGACCGAACAATCCCCGGAAATCTGGGCGGGCGTCGCCACCCAGTATGTCGGCGCCTGGGGTCAGGCCGCCCCCATGGTCCAGATCGCCGCCATCGCTGCCACGGTGATCATCATCGCCATCATCGCCTGGGCATGGTCGCGGAAGCAGGGGGCGCCGGATGCGTCTGGTGTCCCCGTCGAGGCCTTCGCCCATGTGGTCGAGGAACAGGCCCGCCAGACCGAGGCCCTGCGCTCGGCGGTAGAGGGCCTGTCCGAGATCGTCCACGAGATGCGCAAGCTGCTGGCGGCCAGGACTTTCTGCCCGTTCCCGTCGCCCATGTGCGCTCCCGGCAAGGACAACCATGCCTGATCCGGCGTTGTCGCAGGCGCTGAAGGAGGCGTTTGCATCGGCCCCGGCCGGAACGGTGATTCTCGATACGTTGGAGATCTGGCATCCAACCTTTGACGAGCCGATCCGGGTGGTCCGCGACCACGCCGACCTCACCGCCCGGCTGGAGACCGGGGCGCCCCGCGATGGCGGCAAACGGGTGACCTTCGCCGCGCTGGCTTTCGAGTTCTCGCCGCCGCCGGTGGATACCGCCCCGGTGCCGGAAATCACCGTCACCCTAGACAATGTCGGCAGCGACATCACCGATGCCCTTGAGGGAGCCGCCATCAGCCAGCAGGTGATCGAGATCACCTGGCGGCCCTATCTCTCTACCGATCTCAACGGCCCCCATATGGACCCGCCCATCACCATGACCCTGACCGAGGTCGAAGCCGACACCATGAGGGTCACGGGGCGCGCCCGCATGCTGGATGCGGGGAACAAGTCCTTCCCATCCATCACCTACACCGCCCGGCGCTTTCCCGGTCTGGCGCGGTGATGACGTAGCGGGCTGCCGCCCGCACCCGCTCGGAGGCTCGCCTCCAAACCTCCATTCCTTTCGAGGTCATCATGCACTGGGCAATCGCCTTGATCGGCCTGCCGTGGTCCGTCCATGGCAGCGGGCCGGACTCGTTCAATTGCTGGGAATTCGTCCGCATGGTGCAGGCCGAACATTTCGGCCGCCTGCTGCCCGAGATCGGCAATCCAGAAGACATGCTGGTCATGGGGCGGACCTTTCGCGACCACCCCGAGCGTCGGCGCTGGGCCAAGGTTGACCCGCCAGCGGAGGGCGATTGCGTGCTGTTGCGCCGGTCTCGCCATCCCATCCATGTGGGCGTCTGGCTCGATGTGGATGGCGGCGGCGTCCTGCATTGCGCCGAGGGCGCTGGGGTGGTGTTCCAGCGTTCGGACGCGCTCGCGCTCAACGGCTGGGCCATCGAAGGTTTCTACCGGTTTTCGCCATGACCGCCTCCATCGTTATCGTCACCAATCCCTTCGAGCCGGTGACCAGCCGCTCGGTGCATGCGGTGGAATCCGGGATCACGCTGGGCGGCCTGTTGCAGGGTTGCGGCATCGCCGAGGATTGCTGGTCCGACGGGCCGGAAATCCTGATCGGCGGCATGGCGGTGCCGGTCGGCATCTATGCCGTCCGGGCCATCGGCGACGGCGAGGTCGTCACCGTCATTCGCTGGCCCCAGGGCGGCGGGGGCGGTGGTGGGGGCGGCAAGAACCCCATGCGGATCGTGCTCACCATCGCCGTGATGGTGGCCGCCATCTATCTGGGCCCCATGGCGGCGGTGGCCATGGGCTATACCGCCGCCGGAAGTGCCGCCGCCATGGCCACAGCGGGCATCGCCCTGGCCGGCTCGATGCTGATCAATACGGTGATCCCGGCCCCCAAGCCCTCCATGCCGTCGCTCAACTGGGGCGGCAGCGGCAGTGCGCCAGCCCCCAGCCCGACCTATTCAATCCAGGCTCAGGGCAACCAGGGCCGATTGGGCCAGCCGATCCCGGTGATCTATGGCCGCCACCTGATCTATCCCGACCTCGCCTCCGAGCCCTACCAGGATTACGTCGGCGGCGAGCAGTACCTCTACCAGCTTCATGTCATCGGCCAGGGCGAGTATGCGGTCGAGCAGATCCGCATTGAGGACACCCCGATTTCCTCCTTCGAGGAGGTCCTGACCGAAACCGTTCCTCCCGGCAGCCGTGTCACCTTGTTCGAGCCGGACGTGGTCACCGCCGCCGAGGTGGCCGGCCAGGAACTGGTGGCTCCCAATCTGGTGCAATCGGGCGACGATGGATATATCGGCCCGTTCACCGCCAATCCGGTCGACACCACAGCCGGGGCGTTGGGCATCGACGTGGTGATGCCCCGTGGCCTCTATTACGCCAATGACGGCGGCAGTCTGGATAGCCGCACCGTCCAGTGGCAGGTGGAGGCGCGGGCCATCGATGCCGAGGGTGGAGCCATTGGCGGCTGGGCGGTTCTGGCGCAGCCGTCGCATACCGCCGCCACCAACAGCACCATCCGTCTGTCCTTCCGCTATTCGGTCAGTCCGGGCCGTTACGAAGTCCGCCTCAAGCGTCTAGACACCAAGGACACCGCCGAACGCGCTGGCCATGAAATCCGCTGGGGCGCTCTGCGTGCCTATTTAACCGGCCAACCCGATTTCGGCGCCGTCACCCTGCTGGCGGTCAAGATGCGGGCCACCGACAATTTGTCGCAGCGCTCCAGCCGCATGATCAACGTCATCGCCACCCGCAAGCTGCCTGTGTGGTCAGCGGCGGGCGGTTGGTCGGCCCCGCAGCCGACCCGCTCCATCGCCTGGGCCTTCGCCGATGCCTGCAAGGCCGAGTATGGGGCGAAGCTGGCTGATTCCAGGATCGACCTCAAGACGCTGGCCACCCTGGATGCCGTTTGGGCTGCCCGCGGCGATTCCTTCGACGCGGTGTTCGACACCAGCATGACGGTGTGGGAGGCCCTGACCCGCATCGCCCGCTGCGGCCGCGCCGTGCCCATCCAGCAGGGCGGTATCGTCCGCATTATCCGTGATGCACCCCAGACCATGCCGGTGGCCATGTTCGGGCCACGCAACATCGTCAAGGGCTCGTTCAAGATCAAATACGTCATGCCCGGCGACGATACCGCCGACGCGGTGACGGTGGAGTATTTCTCGTCCCGCACCTGGAAGCCCGACGAGACCACGGCGAAGCTGCCCGACAGCCAGGGCGACAATCCGGCCAAGGTCAACCTGTTCGGCTGCACCGCCAAGGACCATGCCCAGCGGGAAGGTCTCTACATCGCCGCCAACAACCGCTACCGCCGCCGCATGGTCACCTTCCGCACCGAGCTGGAGGGCATGATCCCCACCTACGGCGATCTGGTCGCCATCACCCACGACATGCCCCGCTGGGGGCAAGGCGGCGAGGTGATCGATTGGCGGGCCGAATCCACGAAGCCGCCCTGGACTGGGGCGGTTCTGATGCTGTCCGAGCCGCTGACCTGGACCGAGGGCGTCAGCCATTATCTGGCGCTGCGCCGCCGCGACGGCAGTCTGGCGGGGCCGTTCCGGGTCGAGCCGATGGCCGATGCGCCCACCATGGTGCGTCTCACCGAGCCGCTGACCGTCACGCCATATACCGGCGGCTCGGAGGAGCGGACCTACTTCTCCTTCGGCCCCGGCCAGGCATGGGCGCAGACCGCCCGCATTCTCGCCATCCGTCCCCGCGCCGAACAGGTGGAGATCACCGCCGTCGCTGAGGACGCGCGGGTCCACATCAACTGATCCCGTTTCCCCACAACAGCCAAGGACCATCCCCATGACCAGGATTCGAGAATTTCTGCATCACCTGCCGTTCATCGCCATCGCCCTGCTGTGCCTGGCGGTGGCGCTGCTGGCCGATGGCTTTGCCCACAAGGCCGCCGCCATGAACCTCGGCTACGTCTTCATCGGCTTTACCTCCTTCGGGCTGGGAGTGCGGTGGGTGTTCAAACTGGTCGGCATCGAGATCGCCGACATCTTCGACAAAGGGGACAATGATGCGACCGGTGCTGCCATTCTTAGCTCTGCTTTTGTTCTGGGCGTCGCCTTCGTGGTCGGCTCCGTCCTTCACTGACCGCTACGACCAGCCGATCCGCACCGCCGTCAAGCGGTGGTGGGGCGATCTGCCCGACTGGCTACTGTGGAAGGCGCAGTTGTTCCAGGAGAGCCATCTCGATCCGGCGGCGGTGTCCCAGGTCGGCGCCAGGGGCATCGCCCAGATCATGCCGGGCACCTGGGGCGATCTGTCGCGGCGGCTGGAGTTCCCGCCGGCCGCCAGCCCCCATGACGCCAAGCTCGCCATCGAGGCCGGTGCCGTCTACGACGCCGATCTGCGCCGGCAATGGAGCCGCAACCGGTCCCCGATGGAAGCCCATCGTCTGGCCCTGGCCAGCTACAACGCCGGCACCGGTCATATCCTGAAGGCGCAGCGGGCCTGTGGCGGCGCCGCGCTGTGGTCGGACATCTCGCCATGCCTGTCCCAGGTCACCGGCCAGCATGCCGGCGAGACCCTGGGTTACGTCACCCGCATCGAGCACTGGCGGGCGCAGATGGAGGCGCGGCGATGATGGATTTCCTGATTCCGCTCCCCTGGCGGATTGCGGCGGCGGCGCTGGTGGTCGCCGTCATTACCGCCACCTTCGCCTGGCTGTGGGCTGAGCGTGCCGGCCTCAAGGCCGACAATGACCGGCTCACCGCCAATGCCGCCACCCTGGTCGCGGCCGGTGCTGCCAAGGACAAGGCCCTGGCCGATCTTCTGGCCAACCACGCCGCCGACCTTGCCGCTATCGCCTCCCGCCAGACCAAGGAAACGGCGGTGCGGGCCACCACCACCCGAATCATCAGAGAGGAGATCGCCCATGCCCTGCCCGAGGACGACCAGCCTGTACGCGGCGCTCTTGCTGCCGCTGTTGACCGCCTGCGGAACCCCGCCGCCGGTGATGGTGCCGGAGCCCAAGGTGATCCGCCTCAAGCCCCCGGCGGCCCTGACCGCCCGCGTTGACCCGGCCCCGATTCCGGCCATCGTCACCTACAAGGACGTGGCCGAGATCTGGACCCTCGACCGCTCTGCCCTGGCCATCTGCAATGGGCGCCTGGAGGAGATCGAGGCGCTGGGGAAGGAAGGCCAATGACGGCGTGAGAATTTTACCGGACCGGTGATACGGCCGACCGTGGGAGCAATCCCCCGGTCGGCCGCCTTTTGCGTTTGTGGGCCCGAGCGGTGGGGCCGACACAAACATATTCGGCTCCTATGTTCGCGTCACCCCGCCCGCAGCCTCTTGATAAAGTCCTTCACCTCGCCGTCGAGATGGCTGGCTTCTTCGATCAGGCCGCCGGCTTTTTCCAGCATGTCGTTGGCGACCCTGCTGGACTGGCCGGCCTTGTCGCTGACGCTGGCGATATGTCCGACGACCTCGCGGGTGCCGGCGGAGGCCTGCTCGATGCTGCGGGCGATCTCGCCGGTGGCGGCCTGCTGTTCCTCGACGGCCGAGGCAATCACGGTCGAGGCCTGGCTGATCTCATTGATGGTGCCCAGGATTTCCTTGATGGCGGCCACGGCCTGATGGGTGGCGCTTTGCACCTCTGCGATCTGTTGGCCGATTTCCTCGGTGGCGCGGCCGGTCTGGTTGGCGAGGTTCTTGACCTCGCTGGCCACCACGGCGAAGCCCTTACCGGCATCGCCGGCCCGCGCCGCCTCGATGGTGGCGTTCAAGGCCAGCAGGTTGGTCTGGCTGGCGATGTCGTTGATCAAGCTGACCACCTCGCCGATCTTCTGGGCCGAGGTCAGCAGGCTTTCGACGATTTGGGTGGTGTCTTCCGCCTTGCCCACAGCCGTGCCAGCGACCTGAGCGGCGCGGGAGACATGGCTGGCGATCTCGTGGATGGAGGCGGACAGTTCCTCTGCGGCGGCGGCCACCGTCTCCACGTTCGAGGACGCTTGTTCCGCCGCCTGCCCCGCCGCGGCGGCATCATCGGATGTGGACCCGGCGGTGAACGACATGATGCGGGCGCTGGCGTGAATGGTGTTGGAGGCGGTGTTCACATGCTGTGAGAGAGCCCCCATGTGGCCCTCGAACTCTTGCGAAAGAGCCAGCATGGTATTGTGGCGCTCGGCCTCATTGGCCTTGCGAAGCTCTTCCTGTTGCTGTTTGAGCTCGGCCACCCGGCTGGCGTTCTCGCGGAACACCTCGACGGCATGGGCCATGGCGCCGATCTCGTCCTTGCGCTCGACGCCATCGATCTGGATGTTCAGATTGCCCTCGGCCAACCGGATCATGGCGTCGCGAAGACGATCCAGCGGACCGATGATGCCCCGCGACAGGGTCATGACCAAGCCGACCACCACCACGACGATCAGCAGGCCGAAGACGACCGGACGGCTGGCCGCTGCCGCCAGCCCCTCATCCTTGGCGGCCAAGGCATCGCGGTAGTCGTTGGCGAGAACGGCCCGCATAGCCGCCAGTTGCTGCTCGGCCTTGGTCGCCGCCGCCGCGAACTTCTGCTCGTCATCCACCGACGGGTTTTCCTGCACCTTCTTCACCACAGTCGACATCTCGTCGAGGGCTGCGATCAAGGCGGTCTTAGCCTCGGAGGATGCCCCCTCGATACGGCCAGTCCGTTCGCGCACTTCGGCCAATCGGGCATCGCTCAGTGCCTTGAAGCGGGCGGGAAATATCTCGTAGTTCAGGCGGCGGCTGACCAAGACGGACAGGTTGGACAGGCCCAGTTCAACCTCCTTGGCCACAATGGTTGCCGCCTGACGCTGGTCGGCGCGAGCGGCGGCGGCAGTGCCGGAACTGAGGCTGAAAGAGCCGGTGGCGATCACCAGGGCCAGGGCGGCGACGGCGACGGCGCCGATCAGGACCAGGCTGCGTTGGATGCCGATGCGGGGCATGAGGGCGGAGGTCGTCATGGCGGCTTTCCTCACTTGAACTTCTTGCGGGCGGCGTCGGTGCGCAGGAACGCGATCAGCTTGGCCGTGTCCGGACCGGGATCGCCCTTGGTCACGATCGCCAGCGGCCGGGCGATCTTCTTGGAGCGAATAACCTTGATCTCGATGGGATCACCATCGCGCTTGGCCTCGTCGAAATAGGCCTGGACGAACCCGGCCGATACCGCACCGATGGCCCCGGCATTTTCCGCCACCATCACCATTTCCTTCTTGGTGGCGTAGACGATCTTGGCCGAGCGGGCGTAATCCACCTTCTTGCCCATGACCTGCTCCCAGACCACCTCGCGGGTGGCGGATTCGGAGTGACTGGTCACCACCTGGACCTTGCGATCAGGGCCGCCAATGTCCTTCCAGTTCTTGATCACTCCGGCATAGAGGTCGCGGAGCTGGTCCCAATCCAGTTCCTCGATCGGGTTCTTGGCATTGACGATGGGCGAGATTTCGTCCTCGGCGAGGACATGGATCTGGTAGGTGCCGTCTTCCGGCAGTCCCTGGGCCTTGAGGATGCCTTCCAATGGGCTGGAAATGATCGCCGCCGGAACTTCCCCCGCCACCAGACGCTTTACCCCGTTACCGCTGCCCACACCCTCGACCTTGATATCGAGGCCGGTCGCCTGCTTGATGTCGGCGGCAAGAGGCTCGAGGATACGACTTTGGACCGTGGTCGATCCAGACAGCGTGAATTCGGCGGCAATTGACTGTCCCGAGAGCATCAGGACCGCCAGCGTCAGAAATACAGGGCGAGTTAGGTGCATATTAAATCCTTATTTCTTACGTTCCACATGGCGGCCTTATCGCAAAGTTAACATTTCCAATAACCACGCGCGCTATGGCCAAGGCGATATTGATCATCCGCCAGTTATGTTCATGCCACGAGCAAGGCGGTTGATTTGGACGTCGCCAACAAAACCGTGCCGCTCCGGCTTAGCTGAAATGGCCGAGTCGATGATTCTCTCGAGATGGTGATCCGACTCGCTGGCGCGCAAGGGAGTGCCGAGGTCAATCGCATCTTCCTGCCCGAGGCAGGTATAGAGCGCCCCCGTGCAGGTCACTCGGATGCGGTCGCAACCGTCACAGAAACACGCGCTCATGGGGGTGATGAAGCCGATTCGGCACTGGGTCTCGGCGATGGTGGCATAGCGGGCCGGACCGGCGGTCTGCCAATCGCAATCCACCAGCGTCCATCTCCGCTCCAGATCGGACCGCACTTGCGATAGCGCCAGATGCCGAGAGGTGGAATCCCCCGCCATGGGCATGCGCTCGATCAGGCAGAGATCGAAGCCATGGAGACCGCACCAGGCGACAAGATCATCAAACTCGTGGTCGTTGATCCCCGGCAAGGTCACTGTGTTGATCCGAACGGCGAGCCCCGCCGCCTTTGCGGCGAAAATTCCCTCCATTACCTGTTCCAAACGACCATGCCGCGTGAGGGAGGTGAAGCGAGTCGGATCAAGGGTATCGAGGGAAACATTGATGCGCCGCACACCCGCCGTCGCCAGTCCATCGGCATGTTTGGCGAGTTGAGTGCCGTTGGTGGTCAGCGTCACCTCGTCGAGACGGCCATCCGCCACCAGGGCCCCCAGCCGGTCGATCAGGCTCATGATGTTGCGCCGGACCAGCGGCTCCCCTCCGGTGAGCCTGATCTTGCGCACGCCTTTGCGGACAAACGCCTCGCACAGACGGCCAAGTTCCTCCAAGGTCAGCAACTCGGCCCTTGGCTTGAAAGTGACGTCCTCGGCCATGCAATAGACGCATCTGAGATCGCAGCGATCCGTCACCGAGAGGCGGAGATAGGTTATCTTGCGGCCGAAGCGATCAATCATTCGGGACTATCATCTTCCAGAAAGAGGAAGGCCCGGTCGTTTCCGGCCGGGCCTGAGTGTGGTGGGTCGATGTTTATTTGAAGCTCCGCTTCAGCGCCTCGCGTTCATTGGCCTGCTTGCGCTTCAGGGCCATGCGCTCCTCGTCCTGCTTGTCCTCGAGGACGCGGACCTCCTTGATCTGGCGATCCTCGAGTTCGCGCATGGCCTTCTTGTTCTCGGGGTTGGTCAGCGCCTGCTCGGCGGGGCTGTAGGGCATGGTGCCCCAATTGCCCACGTCGGTCCCGGCTTCCGCCGGCAGGGCCGGCTTGGGATCGGCGGCCCCGGCGGTGACGGGAGCCGTCATCGCCAGAATCGCCAGGAGGAGTGCGGCAAAAGTCGCTTTGGTGATCATGGCGCTCTCCTACTGCTCGGAGGTTTCGGAGAGGCGCAGCAACCAATTACCGGCCCCGTAGAGGACATAGAAGATGCCGAACCCAGCCGGAACCAGCATCCATTCGGTGGCCGACGGCCAGTACTCGGCATAGCCGCCGAACGACCCTTTGAACAAGGGCACCACCTGGCCGACGATCAGCAGTTCCAGGCGGGCGAAGAAGATGCCCACGCCGAACAGCAGCGCCGCCAGGGCCTGGAAGGGGCGATATTGCCGCCGGGATTCCGAGGCCATCAGAAGGGCGGGAAGAACGAAACCCAACCAAATCTCCACATGGAACAGCGGAGAGCGGAGCGCATGCCAGTGAGCCTCCATCCCTTCGTAATTGCTCCACAGCCCGGTGATGATCTGGCCGAAGCGCATGGCGATGACGGCCAGCAGGGAGACGAAGAACAGCCGGGGTAGAACGGAAGTGTAGAGCCGCTTCACCTCAGCCTGCTTGTCCTCATGCTCATACAGGCTGGTGATGAACAGGATGAAGGCGGTGGCGGTGGCGAAGCCGGTGAGGATGAAATACATGGGCATCACCGGGCTGTACCAGGCCGGACGCATGGCCATCATGCCGAACACCAGACCCAGGGTTCCGGGAGCCAGGATGCAGATGGTGAACGAGGCGATGGACACGTAATGCGCCCGCTTGGTGTGCCACTCGCCGGTATGCATCAGGTAGAACTTCACGCAGAGCAAGACGAGGTCGATGGAGTAGAACACGCCCATCCACCACATGGGGGAATGGAACTGCATCCCCATGGGGATCGCCCAAATCATGCGGAAGGGATGACCGATTTCCAGCGCCAGGATGGAGAAGCCGGCCACCAAGGTGGTGATGGACAGCCACATACACCGCTTGGCGACGGGATAGAACACCTTCAGGCCGAATACGGTATCGAGCGAGGCGATCACCGACAGGCCCGACGAGGTCAGCAGGAAGAACAGGTAGAAGGCGATGGGCGCCCCCCAGGCCACGTTGGAGGACGTGTTGAAGGCGGAATGGCCGTTCAAGACCAGTTGGAGGAGCACATAAGCAAGCCCGACACCGGCGAGGATGGCGCCCCCCAGCATCATGAGGATGGTGACGCCATCGGGCTTCTTGCCGAAATCGATGAGGCCGAGCAGCCCCTGAGAGTTAGGACGGGTTGTCATGACGGGCCTCCCTTACGATTTGATGCGCGTGGAGCGGGTTTCAGGGATGGAGGATTGCTCACCGGCCAGGTAGTAGACCTGGGGCCGGTTGCCGGTTTCCTCCTTCAGGCGGGTACCCCGCTTCTCGGCGATGAGACGGCGAACCTCGCTGGTGGGCGTGTCGAGGTCGCCGAAATAGCGGGCCGAGGGCGCGCAGGTGACGACGCAGGCCGGGACGAAATCGCGCAAAGCCGGATTGCTGGGATCGAGATCCACGGTTCCCGCCGGAGCCTTGGAAACCCGGTGATAGCAGAAGGTGCATTTGGAGACCACGTTGGTGGGCTGGATGCCGACGCCGTGCTTGGGATCGCGCCGCGCCTCGGGCATCTGCCACGGCGGGTTCCACATCTTGTCGCCGTCGCCTGGGAACACCGAACGGATGTCGGGCTGAACCGGCTGCTTTTCCTCGGCATAGAAGCGCACGCCGTAGGGGCAGGCGACCATGCAGTATTTGCAGCCGATGCATTTCTCCCAATCCACCAGGACAAAGCCGTCCTTGTCCTTGAAGGTCGCCCCGGTCGGGCAGACCTCGCGGCAGGACGGGTTCTCGCAGTGCATGCAGGGACGCGGCAGCCAGCTGAACTTGCCCGAGGGATATTCACCCTCGGCGTAGAACAGGACGTCCTGCCAGTTCTCACCGGGCAGCCGGTTATTTTCCACCTGACAGGCGGTGGTGCAGGCTTGGCAGCCGGTGCACTTTTCCAGGTCGATGACCATTCCCCATCGTGACATGACTAATTCTCCTTCTCAGATCCCGTCCATCACGCCTTCTCGACCGTCACCAGCACGCCGTAATTGCTGGTGAGGCCAGAGATGGGGTCGGAAACATTGGGAATGATCTCGCTGACATTGCCGCTGTTGCGGCTCTTGGCCCACCGGCCGTGGGCCCAATGGCCGAAGCCGAAGGGCAGCACCACTGTGTCGGGACGGGCACCGGGGAAGTAGCGGGCCTGGGCGGTGATCGAGCCGATATCCGAGCTGATCTTGACCCGATCGCCGTCCTTGATGCCGCGCGCCTGGGCGGTCTTGGGATTGATCTCCAGGTACATCTGGCCACGGCCGCCCACATTGGGCTGGTAGATGGACACCGCGTTGGGGATGTTGGCGCTGCGCCCCTCGGCATGCATGGGGGTCTTGGGCGTCACGAAGAACAGATCGCCCTTGCCGGTATATTTGGGCGCCACCCACTGCGGGAAGCCCACCCGGTCGGCGGCAACGCCGACACGTTGCTGGATGAAGTCGGCGTAGTGTTCGAGATACGAGGACTTGAACTCGAACTTGCCGGAATCGGTCTTCAGCAGCTTGGCCTTAACGTCCTCGGGCGTCATCGGCTTGCGATAGTCCTCGCCATCCCACTGATAGAACTCGCCGTCGATCTGGCGGTAGACATAGGGCTTCTTGTACCAGACGCCCTTTTCGACCCAGCTTTCGAAGCTGTTGACGCCGTTGTCGCCGGGGCTGGTCTCGAACCCCTTGGCCAGGGCGCGCAGGATGTTCTCGGTATTGCCGATGGCCTTATAGTAGTCGCTCATGGGGCCGTTGATGCGCTTGCCCAGTTCGATGAGGACGTCGGTGAAGGCCATGGTGTTGTGGATCGGCTTGACCGCCGGCTGACGGATATTGACCATTGGCCAGCCCTGGAAGGGGTAGGTCGGGCAATCGTTCCACCGTTCCAGATAGGTATGATCCGGCAGGATCAGGTCGGCGAACACCGAGGTCTCACTCGGGAAGGGCGAGGTATCGACCACGAAGATGTCCTTCAACGCCTCTTCCCAGACCTTGCATTCCGGGCCGCTGAAGATGGGATTGGTCAGCCAGAAGACCATGGTGTCCATCTTGTAGGGATTACCCGCCAGATGGTTTTTTGCGACCTCCTGCCACTGGTTGCTGGCCATGGGCAGATAGGCGGTCTTGACCCGGTCGATGCGCGGCATCTTCTTCGCCGCCGCCGCCTTGGCGATGTCGTCCATGAAGTCTTCGGGCTTCACCGGCAGCTTACCGAACGGCACGCTCATCTGGTTGCCCAAGCCGCCCTTGGCGTAGAAGGCGCCGACCAGGGCATTCAGACTGTGGATGGCCAGACCATTATAGGTGGCGTTGGTGCAGGTGGTGGCACCACGCTCGAAGACGGCCATGGCCGGCTTGGTGGTGCCGAATTCCCGGGCCGTGGCGAGGATCAGCTTTTCTGGGATAGTGGTGATCTCCGCCGCCCAGGCCGGCGTGCGGTCCTTGAGCTCGGCATTCCACCAGGCGATCAGATCCTTGGTCCACTTGTCCTTGAAGCTGGCCGGATCCAGCGTCTCGCCGGTCTTGAACAGATTCTTGCCGTCGACGAAGTCGCCGACGAACTTCTTGTCCCACAGCCCCTCGGTGAGCAGCACATGGGCAATGGCCAGCGCCAGGGCACCATCGGTGCCGGGCTTGATCATCAGCAGGTGATCGGCGGCGGCGCCGGTGGTGGTCAGGCGGATATCGACCACCGTGACCTTGGTCTTGGGCGCCTTGGTGCGGATATGGCCCCAGGTCTGGAGATTGTTGTTCAGCGGCCGGTAGGCTTCGAGGAAGGCGGCGCCGAAGAACAGCAGGTAATTGGCGTTGCGGTAGTCGTAGGAATTATAGGCGTAATTGCCGTCCAGAGCCGACTTGGCCTTCTTGCTGGCGTCCGAGCATAAGGAGGAGTGGCCAAGGCCCACATTAGGTGAGCCGTACATGGCGGAGAACGGCCCCAACTGGCCATCATCGGAATTACCCCAGCCACGGCCCAAGGTGATGCTGAACCGGTGGGCCTCGCCCTTCTCGCGTAGGGTGTTGAGGCGTTTGCCCAAGGTGTCCAGCGCTTCGTCCCAGGTGATCGGGACAAATTTGGGATCGACGTCACGGCCCTTGGCCGGATTGGTCCGCTTCATGGGCCCGGTGTGGCGGTCGGGATCGTAGAGCATGTAGACCCCAAGCGGCCCCTTGGGGCACAGCTTGCCGTTGGAGATGGGGTGGTCCAGCGTGCCGGTGATGCCGGTCACCTTGCCATCCTCGACGCGCACATCGATGCCGCAGCGGGCCGGGCACTGGTGACAGGTGCTCTTCACGATCTTGGTGTCGATGGCGGCGGCGGCATGGGCTTCGTCCGGCTTGGACATCAGCCCGGTCGCTCCGACACCGACGGCGGCGGTAGCGGCGGCGCCGGCGACGGTGGTGGCTTTGAGAAACTCTCGCCGTGTGGAATCAAGTGTGCTCATGGCACTCCCTCTCTTTTAGGTCACTGGCTTGAAACGAAAACAGGTTGCGCAACATGCCGATGCCGTTGCGGCAGCGCGGGCAAAGGCCGTCGGCGTCGATGTCGGACATCTGGGCGCCGCATTGGCGGCACAGGCCGATGGAATGGGCGGTAAGAATGGTGCGCTCGGCTCGGATGGCCCGGCCCGCCGAGCGATCGAAGGACAGCGCCGACCCGGGGCAGGCCGAGACGCACAGGCCGCAGTCGATGCAGGAACGGGGATCGAAGGACAGGCCCTCGGCAGCCTCGCCCACCCACGACTGCAAGGCCTGGGTCGGGCAATGGGCGGCGCAGGCCCCGCTATTGTTGCAAGCCTCTGAAACACCGAGGGACGGCACCAGCCGGTCGGGCGACAGCCCGCCATGCATTTCCGACAGGCGGCGCAGCAACGCCACCTGCCGCAGGTGGTTCCGCACGACCGGAGCCGCTTCCACGGGTGTGACCGGCACCGGAGTTCGGCTCGGAGTGCCGGAGCCCACGGCTCCCAATCGACGGAACAACCCACGGCGGGAGACGCCACCACGCGCCGCACTGTCGTCTCGCAGCGCGGGTTTCAGGGGGGTGCGCCGCAAGCGGGGAACCAGCGCCTCGGCCAGGCCGATCGCCAGCATGATGTCGCGGGTTTGAACCAGGGCCCGCGCCGCCGGAATCGCCTCGCCCTTGCCGACGGAGCATTCGCCGCACCAGCCCCGATCCATGAGGACGACCGAAGCTTCACCGGCGGCAAGGCGCAAGGCCAGAAGATGGGAAACCGTCAGACCGCTGAGACAGGGAACCCGAATGGTGCCCGCTTCGATGCTGTTGGGCGGCACCCGCGCGCATTCCACCACCACCCGTCCGTGGCGGGGCGACGGGTCGGCGGCTTCGCCGAAGCCTTTGGCTTCGATGGCTCCCACCGGACAGGCCACGGCACAGGAACCACAGCCGACGCAAGTTTCGGAAACCGTGGGAACGTCGCCCATGGCCTCGATCGCCGCCACCGGACAGCCCTCGGCGCAAGCCACACAGCCGCCACGGCGGCGGAAGGGCTCGCAGGCGGCACCATCCAAATGAACGAACTCTGTGGCGACCAACGACATTTCCTACCCTTTTGGTTGGGAATCGCCTCATTAAATGTGTGGGCATTCTGGGACTGAATTATTGGAGGCCGCAATGGAAATGAGCGGTATCGACAAAGAAAAACTTATTGATTACAGTGAGTTGTTACCGCGCGGTAACGCATTCCATGCCATATAGCGCAAAGTTATTTAATTGATTTCTGAACTCATCTCCAAAGCGCCTGCCGTTACCATTCGGTAACATGCCAAACATTTACAGAGTTTCGGCCCAATCCGATGCTCTACCTCTCTCGCGGGGGCAGTGTTAGAGTGCCTGCCATGCAGATGTTCAAAGGAAGCTGGTCGGCATCTTGGTTCACCGTTCGAGGATGGCTCGGCGGTGTTGTGCTGCTGGTTTTGGCCCTGTCCATGCCGCTGCCGGCCCAGGCCGCCGAGGGGCCGGTCCGTATCGCGCTGACCGCGGCTGCCGTCCGGGACGAGCTTCCCTTCTATGATCGCTGGGCCGCCTATCTGGGGCGCAAACTCGGCCGCCCGGTGGAATTCGTCCAGCGGCGCAGTTATCGCGACATCATCGAGATGCTGCGGACCGGCGAGTTGGATTTCTCCTGGGTCTGCAGCTACTCCTTTGTCCAGGCGCTGGACGCGGGACTGGTGGATCTGGTGGCCACACCGGTCTTTCGCGGCAAGCCGCTCTACCAGTCCTACATCATCGTGCCGCGTGACAGCCCAACCACAGACCTGATGCAGTTGGAAGGCAAGTCCTTCGCCTATACCGACCCGGATTCCAACACCGGCTACATCGTGCCCCGCGCCATGCTGCGCGATTCGGGGCACAACCCCGAGCGCTTCTTCCGAACCATCTTCTTCACCTGGGATCATGGTCAGGCAATCGAGGCGGTGGCCGACAAGGTGGCGGACGGGGCCGCCGTGGATTCCTATGTCTGGGAGTATCTGGCGGCCCAGCGCCCCCGCCTCGCCGAGCGGACCAAGATCATCCAGCGCTCGGAGGAGTTCAGCTTTCCCCCCATGGTGGCGCGGCGCGGCATCGATCCCGATCTGCGCAGGCGCTTTGCCGACGCCATCCTCAGCATGGCCGCCGATGCCGAGGGACGGCGGTTGCTGGGCGAGATGATGCTGGATGGCTTCGTGGCCCTGCCTGCCTCCAGCTACGACAAGGTGCGGGCCTTGCCGACGGCGCGTCCGTTACGATGACCATCTTCCGGCCAATGGCCTGGAGTCTGTCCATCAAGCTGCCGGTCATCGTCTGTCTGGTGGTGGTGGGCGTCGCCGCCGTGATCGGCGCTGGCGTGGTCGGCAAGGACCGCATCGAACTCCGCGAAGCCCTGTCGGACAATGCGCGGCTGCTGGCCCGCTGGGTCGCGGCCAGCGCCGCCGAACCCATGCTGCGCGACGACAGTTGGTCGGTATATCGCATCCTGCGGCAGGTCACCTTCGAGGGCGGCGGTGGCGAGACGGAAGTCGTCACCGCCATGGTGCTGGACCGCGAAGGCAAGGTCGCCGCCCATCTTCAGCCGGGCGAGAACCCCATCGGGCTGCCGCTGGTCGTCCATGGCGACAGCGAGGCGAAGCTGCTGGCCGCCGCCCTTGGCGCCCATGCGCCCATGGTGCATGAGGACGAGGACGGAAAATTCGTCGAAGGAGTCGCCCCGGTCTTCGCTGGCGGCAAATATGTGGGGGTGGTCCGGGTTCGCCTGTCCACCCGGCAATTGACGGAGGCGACACGGGAAGCGGCCCTGGTGGTTCTCGCCCTCGCCCTGGGCCTTGCCGCGCTGGGCAGTCTCGTCGGCATCAGGCTGTCGCTGGGCGCGGTCCGTCCGTTGCGGCGGCTGGCCGATGCCATGGCCTTGCTGGGTCAGGGAGACCACGCCCCAGTGAGCATCAAGGGCGGTGACGAGATCGCCCAACTGGGCGAGTCCTTCAACCAGATGGCCGCCGAGGTGGCGGAAAAGCAGCGGCTGGAACGGGAACTGGCGCAAAGCGAGAAGTCCGCCGCCCTCGGCCGCATCGCCGCCGGTGTCGCCCACGAGGTCAACAATCCCCTGGCCGGCATCCTCAACTGCCTGTCCACCATCAAGGACCACCCGGAACAGCCCGATCTGGTGACGCGCTATCTGCCGCCCATCGAGAAAGGACTGCATCGCATCCGCGCCATAGTCCAGGATCTGCTGGTGGAGCAGCGGGCCGAGCACGCCTCGGAACTGTGCGGTCCGGAATGCCTGGACGAACTGCGCGATTTGATCATTGCCGAGATTGAGGGCGCCGGCATCACCCTGGACTGGGACAATCGCGTCCATGCTCCGGTCCAGGTCAACCGGCCCCGCCTACAACAGGCCGTGCTCAATCTGCTCAAGAATGCCGCCCAGGCCATGCCCGACGGCGGCTGCCTGAAGTTCTCGGCCAGCCTTGACGGCGGCCTTTTGCGCATGGAGATCGAGGACACCGGCATCGGCATCGCCGAAGAGGATCTGCGGCACATCTTCGATCCGTTCTTCTCGTCAAAAAAAAGCGGCACCGGGCTTGGCCTATGGATCACCCTGCGGCTGCTGAATTCCATGGGCGGAGGCGTCGAGGTCACCAGCGAACCGGGCAAGGGAAGCATATTCAGCCTCCATGTTCCCGTGGAAGGAGAAGGCCATGGACCGGCGCAGCAATGACCGCGACCGCATGCAGGTACTGGTCGTCGAGGATGACGAGATCATGCTGCTGTCCCTGGTTGATCGGCTCAAACTGGAGGGGATCGAGGCCATCGGCGCGCCGACTCTGAAGGAAGCCCGCTGGTGGCTGGGAACCGGCGGCATGGATCTGGTGGTCTGCGACATCCGCCTGCCAGACGGCCAGGGCAGTGATCTGTTCCTGGAAATCTCCAAGCTCCAGCCCGGCCTTCCCTTCATCCTGATGACCGCCTTCGGCTCGGTGGCCGACGCGGTGGCGCTGGTCAAGGCCGGGGCAGTGGACTACCTGGAAAAGCCCTTCGACCTGCCCGCCTTCATTCAACTGGTCCGCCGCACCCTGGCCACCCTGGCCGATATGCGTCTGGCCGATGGCCCGGCCATGGAGCGCTTTCGCCTGGGCTCCGGCCTGCTGGGCCAGGACCCGGCCATCCTGCGTCTGGAACGCACCATCCACCGTATCCGCAACCTGGACACGCCGGTGCTGATCTCGGGCGAGCGCGGCACCGGCAAGCGGCAACTGGCCGCTCTGATCCACCACAACAGCTCCCGCGCCCAGGGACCGTTCGTGAAGCTCAACTGCGCGCCCTGGGAGAACGATGGCGAGGTGGAGGTGGATTTCGCCGCCGCCATCGAACGGGCGGCGGGGGGAACCCTGTTCCTGGACGAGGTGGCGGAACTGCCCGAGCGCTTGCAGGGGCGTCTGATCCAGCTGATCAGCCATCCCCACCCCAATATGCGGGTGATCGCGGCCCGCCGGGCCGAAGGGGGCGCCGAAGAGGAAGGCGCCGTCCGCCCCGATCTGCTGTGGCGGCTTTCGGTCATCCATATCCGGGTGCCGCCCTTGCGTGAACGCCCGGAAGACATCGTCCGCATCGCCCGGCTGTTCCTGGCCCAGGCGGCCAGTGTTGCGGGCAAGCGGGTCACCGGCTTCTCGCCCGCCGCCGAGGATTCCTTGCGGATACAGAAGCTGCCCGGCAACGGCCGCGAACTGCGCCGTCTGGTCGAGCGGGCGGTGGCGCTGGCCGATGGACCGCAGGTGGAGCTCCACCACATCGATTCCGAACCGGAAAAGCCGATCGAGACTGTCGATCTGAAGACAGCGGTCGAGGATGCCGAGCGCGCCGCCATCCTCTCCGCCCTGGCCCGCGCCGACGGCGCCATCGGCAAGGCCGCCGATTTTCTCGGCATCTCGCGCAAGAACCTGTGGGAGAAGATGCGCCGCTACGATATCGAGCGATAGCGCGTAACATCTCACCGGCACCTTCCGTCCAATGCACATCACGACTAGTGCTGGAGGAAGCCATGACCATGACGACTTTGGAAAAGGAACTGGTGGCGCTCGCCATCTCGGTGGCGGCGGGATGCCGCCCCTGTGTCACCCATCATCTGGTGGAGGTCCGCAAAGCGGGGGGAGACGACGATTCCATCGTCAAGGCGGTGGGCGGCGCGGTTTGCGTGCGGAACTCCGCCGGCGACGGAATGCGGCGGCACGCCCTTGGACTCGACCCGGCGAAAAAAGAATGCGGCTGCACCGCCTCCGATCCCCTGACCGAGTTAATCGCTCTGGGAGCGGCGCTGGCGGTCAATTGCACCGCCGAGACCGACAAGCATCTGACGGCGGCCCGCTCCCTCGGTGTTGCCCAGGATCAGCTGGACGAGGTCTTTGCGCTGGCCGCCATGATCCGCACCAAGGCCATCGGCCATGCCGAGGCCCGGCTGGGCGGCGCCGGCCAGGGCAATTGGGGCGAGCCCCCGAAAGCGGCACGCTGCTGCTGATCTCTGACGGAAGCTCAAGGGGCGGCATCTTCGGATGCCGCCCCTCTTTTATTGGCAGAACACCATGCCCGACAGCAGCAGATCGGCCTGCGGCAGCCGGTAGACGGACCAAGCCAGGACCAGGACGGCCATGCCCAGTCCAAACCCGACGATCCTCACGCCGCCGCTTTGGCAGGCTCGGCCGCCTCTTCCCGGATGGGCAGGTTCAGCAGGGCGGCCAGCAGGCTGAGACCGATAGCCACCATCCAGGCGCCGTCATAGGAGCCCAGGCGGTCATAGAGAACTCCGCCCAGCCAGCCGCCGAGAAAGGCGCCCAACTGGTGGGCGAGGAAGACCACGCCACCCAGCATGGACATGTTGCGCACCCCGAACAGGGCGGCGACGGTGCCGTTGGTCAGCGGCACGGTGGACAGCCAGACCAGCCCCATGGCGGCGCCGAAGGCATAGGCGCTCCACTCGCTGACCGGCAGGAAGGCGAAGCCGGCGATGATCCCCGCCCGCGCCAGATAGAGCCAGGACAGCAGCATGGGCTTGCGCCACTTGGTTCCCCACAGCCCGGCATAATAGGTGCCGGGAATGTTGAGCAGGCCGATCAGGGCCAGGACGGTGGAACCGATTCCCGCCGTCAAGCCCTTGTCGGACAGGAAGGCGGGCACATGGGTGGCAATGAACACCACCTGGAAGCCACAGACGAAGAAGCCCAGCGCCAATAGTTGAAAGCCCCGGTGGCGCAAGGCCTGCCGGATGGCTTGCCCTGCGCTCATCTCTGCGCCCTGGGACGGGGCGTGTCCGTTCTCCATCAGCGACACCGCCAGCGGCGCCATGACCAGGGAGAGAACAGCCATGGCGACCAGCGCCCCCGACCAGCCCAGCACCCCGATACCGGACAGGGCGCCGGGCAGCATGACGAACTGACCGAAGGCGGCGCCACCCATGGCGAGACCCAGGGCCAGACTGCGCTTTTCCGGGCTGGTGGCGCGGGTGACGGCGCCCAGCACCAGGGGATAGGTGGTGCCCGACAGGCCGAGTCCGACCAGCAATCCGGTGCCGAGGATGAAGGCCGTCTCGCCCTGGGGCAGCGCCATCACCAGCAGGCCGACCACATAGAGGGCGGTGCCCACGATGATCATCCGCCCGGCGCCGATCCGGTCAGCCAGCAGGCCGGCGAAAGGCTGGGACAGACCCCAAACCAGATTCTGGAGCGCGATGGCGAAGCCGAACGCCTCGCGGCTCCAACCGCCAGCCTCGGTCACCGGCTGCAGGAACAGGCCGAAGGAGTGACGCACACCCAGCGAGATGGCCAGGATGGCCGAGGCACAGATGAGAATGGCAAGCGGGCTGTGCCCGGCGGCGGGACGGGTCATGGTCTTCTCCGGTCGCTCGGTGGGGAGGATATCAGGCATGGGGATTTCCAGGCGATCGAGGCTCATGGGGCACCCCCGTCGCGGGGCGTGCAGGGAATGGCGTCTCGTCCGAAATCCAGGCGGCATTGCCCGGCCAGCCGCCCCCGCAGCGCGATCCGCGCCCGATGCAGCAGCACACGGGCATTGCCCTCGGAGATGCCCAATGCCAGGGCGACCTCGGCATGGTCGGCCTCGGCCATGTCATGCAGGATCAGGACGTCGCGCAGACGTTCCGGCAGTGCCATGATATGAGTGGTGATGCAGGCACCCATCTCACCTTGCATCAGGACCATATCGGCGTCCTCCCCTTCGCCGGGCAAGGCCGTCAGGGCATCTTCGTCCAATTCGGTCTCGGTGCGGGTGGCGGGACGGCGGTAATGGTCGCGCAGCACATTGAGCGCGATGGCCGACAGCCAGGTCAGGGGCTTGGCACGCCCGGAGAATCCGGCGGATGAGGTCAAGGCCCGCACCAGGGTGTCCTGGACGATATCGTCGGCAAGGTCGGCATTGCCGGTCAATCTCAGGACGAAACGCCTGAGATCGGTCCGGTAGGCGGCAAGATCCATATGGGTCACGGTGACGGCCCTCCTGTTCTCCAAACGGGCACGAAGCCCTTCCCTTGTTGGACGAGCCACCGGGTGAAAATGTTACGGTCAGACCAATCCGACAGCACCCAAGGCGTAGAGCACGGCAAGACCGGTCGCGGCCTGAAGGGCGGCCCCGCCGACCATGGTCGCCAGAGCGGAGGATTCCGCGTCTTTCACCAGGGCGTCGCTGCGAACCAGCCAGTAGAAACTGTCAGTAGGCAGGATGGCGAAGGACCCCAGGCAGATGGCGAAGACCGCCGCTTCCGGCGAGATCCCCGACCCGACCACCAGTGGCGCCAGGATCGGGGTGACGGTGGCGAAGGTGGCTGTCGCCGCGCCGTAGACCAGCTTGAAGATCATGGTGGCGATGAACAGCACCAGCAGCACGCCGATGCTGGCGATCATGGGCTGCAACATCTGCTTCAGGGGCAAAGCATTGCTCAGCATGGAGCCGAAGGCACTGGCCGCGCCGATGACCAGCAACAGCCCAGCGGTCCGGCGCATGGCGGCATCCAGGCACTCCCGGCGTCCCTCCGGCCTAGTCTCCATCAGCGCCACCGCCGCCGCGATGATCAGCGCCCCCTTGGGGCGGGTGAGGAAGCCGACCACCGGCAAAGCCGAGAAATCGCCAACGGACCCGACCAGCAGCAGCCCCCCAAGGACCGCAAGCGGCGCCAGCGGGCAGATGGAGGACCAGGATAAGCCGCCCCCCACCATGCCGTCGGCTTCCAGAGGCTTCGCCGTCCGATAGCGGGCCCAGACCTCCCCCGCCAACCAGACCGGCCCGATCAGCAGCAATCCCACCACGAACAGGGATGAACTGTTCACCCCCAGTCCGGTGGCGACGATCAACGGCCCGGCGGGAAACAGCAGGCGATAGCCCGCCTGGCTGCCGAACGCCACCGAGAGCTTGCGGCGCTCCGCCACCGACGCCAGGGTGGCATAGGCGGTGTCGGGGCAAACCATCCCGGCGGCGGTAATAGGGGAGATGGTGGCGGCGATACGGTCGGCGCCGTTCAACTGCTGCCGCGCCATGCAGGCGGCCAGCACGAAGGACGGCAGCAGGATCAGGGCGAAATCCCCGAGAATCCGGCCAAACCCACTGCTGAAGGCACGAACGACCTCCACCCCGTTGAGGCCGCTCGCCAGCCCGATCACCAGGGCCAGCAGAACCAGCCAAACCGGTTGGGGAAGATTGAGGCCGCTCCACCGGGGGGCGGCCTGGGATGGGTTACCTGCGGTCGAGGATGTCATGACAGGTCTCCAGTAACTCATAATTCTAGAAATATGGAAACAATGGACGCGCCTTCGCCCTCAGCCACCCGTCAAACCAGGGGCCGACGGGCCTCGATGGTGGCCGAGGCGACGTAATCCTCGATTCCCAGGCCCGGCGCCCAGTTGGCGATCAGCTCGCGGCTTTCCGGCTTGGGCTCGATCCGGATGTCGGTGAATCCGGCCTGCTCCAACCAGTTGGACAGCTCCGCCACCGTGGCGGCGCCGGCGGCGCATCCGGTCAGCAATTCCTTCATGGCGGCCAGTTCCGGTGGAAGGGGGCGCAGCATGACCACGTCGGAGATGGCCACCCGGCCGCCGGGCTTCAGCACCCGGAAGGCATCGTTCAGGACGGCGGGCTTGTCCGGCGACAGGTTGATGACGCAGTTGGAAATGACCACGTCGGCGGTGTTGTCGGCGATGGGCAGGTGTTCGATCTCGCCCAGGCGAAACTCCACATTGGCCAACCCCAGCTTGGCGGCATTGGCCCGCGCCTTGGCCAGCATCTCGTGGGTCATGTCGACGCCGATCACCCGCCCGCTCTCGCCCACCTGCCGAACGGCAAGGAAGGCATCGAAGCCAGCGCCGCTGCCCAGATCGACCACCACCTCGCCCGGCCGCATGGCGGCGATGGCCTGGGGATTGCCGCAGCCGAGCCCCAGATTGGCGCCGTCCCCCGCAGCGGCAAGGTCGGACTCGTCATAGCCCATGCGCTTGGCCAGGGTGTCGGCATCGGGCGCCGGGCCGCAGCAGGAAGACGGAACTGCTGGCGAGCAGCAGGACGAGGATGCTCCGGCGGCAATGGCGCCATAGCGGCTTCGCACCAAGTCACGAATCTGATCGGGGGTCATGGTTCAAACTCCTCAGGAGCAGCAGGGATCGCGCGAACAGCAATTCTCGGTGAGATAACCAACCACCGCCCGCATGCGTCCGTATTCAGCGGAATAGATCAGCGAGCGCCCCTCGCGCCGCACCAAAACCAGTCCGGCGTTCTTCAGGTGCGACAGATGAAACGACAGGGTATTGGGGGTGATCGCCAACTCCTCGGCGATCTGCCCGGCCGGCATCCCCGCCGGTCCGGCGGTCACCAGCAGGCGGAAGACCCGCAGGCGCGAGTCCTGGGCCAGGGCAGAAAGGGCGGCGATGATGTCTATTTTTTCCATAATTCGAGATATATGGAATCATTTAGTGCCTGTCAAGCTCCGCCCATCGGACAAGAGACAGGAGGCACATTTCATTGCAAAATCATGCTTGGCATTCGGCTGCCTGGTAAGCCGAACGGGAATCGAGCGGGATCATGCTGAAACTTCGGGTCAAACTGTGTTCATTCGCCGCGCTGGGGCCGGGCAAAGCCAATCTGCTGGAAGCCGTCGACCGCTGCGGCTCCATCACCGCCGCCGCCAAAGACCAGGGCATGTCCTATCGCCGGGCCTGGATGCTGATCGACGAAATGAACCGCGCCTTCCGCGAACCCGTGGTGGGCGCCGCCGCAGGCGGCCGGACCGGCGGCAGGGCCGAGGTTTCCGAACTGGGCCGGGAGGTTCTGGCCATCTACCGCGAGGTTCAGCAACTCGCCGAGACGGCGGTCTCCGAGCCGTTGCAGCGGCTGGAAAATCTGGTCGCCGATAGTCCCGAACCACCTCCTGCCGGAACCGCCCCCGGGTCGGGGCGTCATCGCCCCCTCCGCGACGACGATTAACCTCTCGGCGTCATATCCGCAAAGGAACGACGGTCGTTGTAATCGCCCATGCATGACGCTATAAGACAAGCGTTATGCACGGGCGGCTACGACGGTTGTCCCTGAACCTTGGTGGATAGGCAATGCGCGAGAACCGACTTGCTGCATTCGGAGGTGGTGCCGTCATCGGCACCCTTGGTGGGCTGATCGGCCTTGGCGGCGCGGAATTTCGCCTGCCTCTGCTGATCGGCTCGTTCCGCTTCGCCGCCCTGGAGGCGGTCATCCTCAACAAGGCCATGAGTCTGGTGGTGGTGGCCGCCGCCCTGGTGTTCCGAACCCGCATCATCTCCATCGAGACGGTGGTCTCCCACGGGGACATCATCATCAACATCCTGGCGGGCAGCATGGCCGGAGCGTGGTTCGGGGCGGGCTGGGCCATGCGCCTCAAATCCGATGGGCTGTACCGTATCATTGCCGTGCTGCTGGTCATCATCGCCGGGGCGCTGCTGTTCGGCCACGACGCCACCGGCCAAGGCGTGCCGTTGTTCTCTGGTACGGTTCAGATCGTTGCCGGTGTCCTGGCAGGCTTCGCCATCGGCATTGTCGCCTCGCTGCTGGGAGTCGCCGGGGGTGAATTGCTGATCCCCACCCTGGTATTGCTGTTCGGCCTCGACATCAAGCTGGCGGGCAGCCTGTCGCTGGCGATCAGTCTGCCGACCATGATTGTCGGCTTCTCCCGCTACACCCAGGATGCCAGCTTCGCCGTTCTGGGACGCAACCGCACCTTCATGGTGGTGATGGCCGCCGGATCGCTGGCGGGAGCCTTCATCGGGGGGATGTTGTTGGGAATGGCGCCCAGCGCCATCCTGCTGCCGCTGCTGGCAGCGATGCTGATGATTTCCGCTGTGAAGGTCTGGCGGCACGGATAAGACCGGCCCTGGGCGGGTTACGGCAGGGATATCGCGGCCCGGCTCAGTTCCTCGAACCCAGCGGCGGCTTCGCCTGCCGGTTTGGTGGCCGGTTGGCGGCCATAGAGCAAGCGCGCCTCCACCGCCACGGTTCCGTCACGGCCCGGAGCCTCGATCTCCACCACGGTGGCCCGATCCGGGGCCAAGGAGTGGTCTTGCCACCCGCTCCCGTCATTCCGCCATCCGAAACGCTGACGCTCGATCCAGACAGTCCTTCCATTGGGATCGAGGCCGCGCAGAACCAGCCACACTGCCCGTCCGGTTGTTCCACCCGGCAGGCCATGGCCGGCGAGATGGCGGATCGAGGCGATGAGCCGTTCGTCCGCCAAGGCCAGTTGAACGGTCGCCACATTTTGCAGAAAGGCCGGATCGCTGGCGCCGCGAAAGGCGTGATGCCCCTGGCCCGCCTCCAAATGGCAATCGAGGCAGGTGATGCCGCTTCGGGCGGCATTGGAGCCCTTGAACATCCGCACCGTCGACTCGCCGGGAGCGTCATGGCACCGGCCGCAGGCATCGGGGATCGCCACCGAGGCAAAGGGATGTTCTCCGCCGCCATGGCAATCCCGGCAGGCGACCCCCAAACGCCCCGACGGGGCATGGCAGGCGAGGCAGGCCTTGTCTGAATTGGCCTCGGCCCATTCCTTCTGGAAGGCGGGCGTGGCGGCCGACCGGGCCATGGCGGTTTTGGCAAATTCTTCGGCCTGGGCGCGATGGCATGGGGCGCAGTCCTCGTCGGCCTGGGCTGGCACTCCCGCCAGAACGACCACCACGATCACCCAAATCGCGCGGACCAGAATCGTCAGGTGTTCCAGGTGTGGCATCCGGTCCACCAGAGTTTGGGATACGGAAAGTGTATCAAGCCAGCCTCACCATTTCAGCCACATCATGAGCATCCCACGGAACTGCCATGCGTCAACGCCCGCGCTTATTCCTTAGTAAGAATATGCTTGTGATGGCATATTTATGAAATGGAATACGCAACCAACATCTTCTTCGCCCTCTCCGACCCGATCCGCTTGCGCGGTTTGGCGCTCATGGCCAAGGAGGGCGAACTTTGCGTCTGCGAACTGACCCACGCCCTCCAGGCCGGTCAGCCTCAGATCTCCAAGCACATGGCCACTCTTCGCGATGCGGGTCTGGTCAAGGATCGCCGGGATGCCCAGTGGGTTCTCTACTCCCTTGCCTCCGACGCTCCGCAATGGGTCCAAGACGCCGTGGCGGCCGCGGTGAAGGGAATTTCCGAGGATCGACGGCATGCCGACGATGTTGGGCGACTGAAGTCCATGACGACCCGCCCACCCCGCGAGCGCGTCGCTTGATTACGGAAGGCGAAAGCCATGTTCGAGATTTTCACCCGCCTTGCCGACTGGACCATCACCGACGTCCTTGCGCTTGAACCGGGAACCAAGCTGGCGGACGCGGTCCACTTCTTTGTCGAGGACACCACCAAGATCTTTGTCCTGCTGGTGGTCATCGTTTTCGTCATGGGCCTGTTTCGCACCATGCTGTCGCCGGAAAAAGTCCGGGGATATATCGAAGGCACGTCGCGCGGCATCGGCTATATCCTGGCCGTGATCCTGGGGGCGGTCACCCCATTCTGCTCCTGCTCGTCGGTGCCGCTGTTCATCGGCTTCCTCGAAGGTGGCATTCCGGTGGGCGTCACCATGGCGTTCCTGATCACCTCGCCGCTGGTCAACGAGGTGGCCGTGGTTATTCTCGGCTCCATCATGGGCTGGAAGATGACCACGGTCTATGTGGTGACCGGCATGAGCGTCGGCATCCTGGGCGGTATCCTCATCGACCGCTTCCATATGGAGCGCTGGGTCGAGGACTATGTCTGGAAGATCCGCATGGGAACCATGGCTCAGGCCGAAGTGGACGGCTCCGTGACCGGGCGGGTCCGCTACGCCTGGGGCGAGGTCAGGGACATCGTCGGACGCATCTGGCTCTACATCATCATCGGCGTCGGCATTGGTTCCGCCCTTCATGGCTATGTGCCGCAGGAGCTGTTCGCCCAATATGCCTCGGCCGACAACCCGTTCGCCGTGCCGGTCGCGGTGCTGATGGGGCTGCCGCTCTATTCCAACGCCACCGGCATCATTCCGGTCGCCGAAGCGCTGATCGCCAAGGGCGTTCCCATCGGCACCGTGATCGCCTTCATGATGAGCGTGGTCGGTGTTTCACCACCAGAGTTCATCATGCTGCGCAAGGTGTTGAAGCCGCAAATGCTGATCTTCTTCGGCGTGTTCCTGACCATCTCCTTCATGATGGTCGGCTACCTGCTGAACCTGATTTTTGCCTGACCTAAGGAGGACATCATGAAATCGTTCAAAGTGCTGGGATCGGGCTGCAAGAACTGCATCACCACCGCCAAACTGATCGAGGACAAGGCCCGAGCGCTGGGCGTCGCGGTCGAAATCGAGAAAGTCACCGACATGGCCGCCATCCTGGGCTTCGGCGTCATGAGCACGCCGGGCGTGGTGCTGGACGGCAAGGTTGTTCATGCGGGGGGAATTCCGCAACCGGACAAGGTTACCGGGTGGCTGGAAGGCTGAAATGCCGCCGCTGATCGGTTGAACGAGGTCTGGCGAAGCTCCGCCATCCCTCCGAACGAAGGAGGTTTCCATGGCTAAGCGTGAAATCGTGATCTGCAATGCGGTCAGAACCGCAATCGGGACCTTCGGCGGTTCGCTGAAGACTATTCCCGCCAGCGATCTGGGGGGCGCCGCCATCAAGGCGGTACTGGAGCGATCCGGCATCGACGGCAGGGATATTGGAACCGTTGTGATGGGCAATGTGGTGCAGGCAGGAGGCAAGATGAACCCGGCCCGCCAAGCGGGGATCCTCGGCGGACTGCCCGTTGAAGTCCCCGCCATGACGGTGAACCGGGTCTGTGGATCCGGCGCCCAGGCAATCGCTTCCGCCGCCCAGGAAGTCATGCTCGGCTTCGTGGACGCTGCCATTGCCGGCGGCATGGAGAACATGGACCTCGCCCCCTATCTGCTGACCGGCACGCGTTGGGGGCAGCGTCTCGGCGATGGTCAGATCTTCGACAGCGTCCTGCGCGACGGCTTGAATGACGCCTTCTCGGGACAACATTCCGGCTGGCACACCGAGGACTTGGTCAAGGAGATGAATATCAGCAGGGAAGACCAAGACCGTTGGGCCGAACGATCACAAAGAAGCTTCTCTGCCGCCCAGGCTGCGGGGCTGTTCTCAGCCGAGATCGCACCCGTCGAGATTCAGGGCCGCAAGGGGCCGACCGTTTTCGATAAGGATGAACACAATCGTCCCGATACGAGGTTCGAATCTCTCGCCAAGTTGAAGCCCGCCTTCCGGCCCGACGGCACCATCACCGCCGGCAGCGCTCCTGGCCTGAACAGTGGTGCCGCCGCCATGATCGTCGCGGACCGCGCCTGGGCCGAACGGCATGGTCTTGTGCCCATGGCCCGTCTGCTGTCCTACGGCATTGGGGCGGTGGAGCCCGGTATGTTCGGCCTCGGCCCCGTTCCGGCCGTCCGCCAAGCACTGGAGCGGGCGAGATGGAGTTGCGCCGATATCGAACGCATCGAAATCAACGAAGCCTTCGCGGCTATCGCCATTGCGGTTATGCGGCAACTAGGGCTCTCCGAGGATAGAGTGAACGTCGAAGGTGGCGCCATCGCCCATGGGCATCCGATCGGAGCGTCCGGCGCAGTCCTGACCACCCGCCTGATACACTCCATGCGCCGGGACGGCCTGCGCCGCGGTGTGGTCACCCTGTGCATCGGGGGCGGACAGGGAATCTCCCTGGCGCTCGAAACCTGCTGATTCCACCAGGCTGGCTGGAGTCGCCCAAGACGATGACTCCGGCCATGCCCTCAACGGAAAGAATGCCTTCCATGGATATCCAGCATGGCGTCGAACCGAAGGACCATGGACACTCCCACGCGACCGCCCCTGACAACGAAGGTCGGGTGCTGTGGGCCTTGCTGCTGACCGGTGGCTTTCTGTTGGCCGAGGTGATCGGCGGCATCCTGTCCGGCTCCCTCGCCCTGCTGGCCGATGCCGGCCACATGCTGACCGACACCGCGGCCCTGGGATTGTCCTTTGCCGCCTTCCGTGCCAGCCGCCGTCCCGCGACCGGGCGACACTCCTATGGCATGCACCGCTTCCAGGTCCTGGCAGCCTTCATCAACGGCGCGATGCTGATCGGAATCGCGGCGTGGATCTTTATCGAAGCCCTGCAGCGGATATTTCAGCCCGTCGAGGTGCTCGCCGGTCCCATGATGGTGGTCGCCATACTGGGGCTGGCGGTCAACGTGGCAGCCTTTTTCATCCTGCATGGCGGCGATCAGGACAATATCAACATGCGCGGCGCCGCATTGCATGTGCTGGGCGACCTGCTCGGCTCGGTGGCGGCCATCGTGGCGGCGGGTGTTATTCTGTGGACCGGATGGATGCCCATCGACCCGATCCTGTCGGTGCTGGTTGCCCTGCTGATCGTCAGAAGCGCCTGGCGGTTGGTCGCGGGCTCGGCCCATGTGCTGATGGAAGGCGCACCCGATGGCATCGATGTGGACGAACTGCGCCACGACCTGATGGCACAAGTCCCCGGTGTCACGGACATTCACCACGTTCACCTTTGGATGCTGACCCCGACACAGCCGTTGATCACCTTGCATGCGACCGTCAGCGGAACAGCCGATGACGGGACTCTGCTCCGGGCTCTCCAGACGGCTCTGGCCGAGCGTTTCGACCTGCACCACACGACGATCCAGATCGAGAGCGAAAGCTGCTGCACCGACAGAACTGCCTGCGCGATGGAGTAAGGGAAGGATTAAGCCTGATGGAGAATACGGGGGCATCTGTGAACAGAGCGAGACGCCAACGGCTGATCGTCGCCGGAATTGGTTTTTGCACCCTCATCCTTCTTGCCATCGCCACCGCCGGATTCTTCTATTACCAGCAGCCCGCCCGCCTGAGAATTGCCGTCGGACCACCGGGCAGCAATGATGAGCAGTTGGTCACCGGCATCGCCCACAGACTCAACGCCAATGGCGCATCCGTCCGATTAGCGGTGGTCACGGTCGAAACCCCGGCTGAAGTGGCCAAGGCATTTGAACGTGGAGACGCCGACGCCGCCGTATTGCGAAGTGACTTTCCAGCCCCACAAGCAGCTCGATCCGTCGCCTTGTTTCATCGCAATGTCGTGTTATTGGCCACACCGTCAGGCAGCAAGATCAAGAGCATTCCCGACCTTGCCGGCAAAACCATCGGAGTGGTCGGACGCCCCGGAATTAACGACGGCATCCTGGAAGCCATTCTCCGGCAATATGCGATCCCGGCAAGCGCGGTGCGCACGCTGACGTTACGGTCAACGGAAATCGGCCAAGCGGTCCAAGGCAAGCAGGTTGACATTGTGCTGGCCGTCGGGCCCCTCAATGGCCGCGCCGTAACCGAGACGGTGGCAGCACTCACGGGTAATCGGCGCCGCCCCACATTTCTTGAAATCCCCGATGCGACCGCCATCGCGGCAAGGCTGCCAGGGTTTGAAACCAGCGAGATCATTGCCGGTATGTTCGGCGGAAACCCGCCACAACCCGCCGCCACGATCACAACCCTCGGCTTCCGTCATCATCTGGTAGTTCGGCAGGACTTGCGGGACGGCATCGTCGGCGAGTTCGTCCGCCTCATTTTCGATATGCGCCCAAGCCTCATGCTCGACTTTCCCGCAGCGGACCGGATCGAGGCATTGGATACCGAAAAAGGCGGAAAAATTCCTGGCCATCCAGGAGCCATCGCCTATTACGACGGCAGCGAGCGCACGTTCTTCGACATATACGGCGATCAGATATATTTCGCCATCATCGCCCTGAGTATCGTCGGGTCGACCATCGGGTGGGTGATCCGCTTGGCGCTGCCGGCCAAGCGAAAGTCCAGCCTGAGGCAATTCGAACTGCTGATGGCGCTGTCAAGAATGGCTCCCCACGCAACCACCATCGAACATTTGAACGACCTCGACCTCCAAGCCGAAGCCATCTACGCAAATGCCCTGCAACAGACCGAAAGCGGCTCGGTTGATGAGGCCCAGTTGATGGTATTTTCCCTGGCTGTGGAAAATCTCCGCCAGGCAACGGCCCTGCGCCGCACAAATCTATCCGCCCTTGCAGGCGTCCCGCGATAACATGACGGATACCGCAGAGAGCTTCATTGCAGGTGCCGGAACTCTTCAATCGGTCCCGAAGATAGAACATGGGGGCAGGACTGAGTCACTTGCGGAAGAAACAGACCCAGCCATCGGCAGAGCCATCACTGGCCGGCGAACAGCTGACCGGTGTTTCCTCCAGCCCCGATTGGGCAGATGGCGGCATGATGGTCATATGGAAGGAGCGGCAATTGCCGACGTCCACCGATGCGCGGCGGATAAGGAAGTTCTTGTGGGTGACCTCGGGCTGGACGGCGCCACAGCTTGTCGGCATCCACTCGACCAGATCGTTGAGGGCCTCGCCCAGCTCCTGGGCCATGCCGCCTTTCGGGTAGCCTTGTAACTGCCGCACATAGGCTCCGACCGCAAGGCCGTTGGCGGGAAGTGGATAGTCGCAGGTTCCGGCAATGGCTCCGAGTGGAAACCCGAGCAAGACCGCTATGGCGACGGCAAGAACCTTAACAGGACGGGCAGGCATCGGTCGGCAATCCCCTCTTGATCCAGCCGGGGCCGCTGTCATTTCCCATCACCCCTTCCTTAATGTTCACCACATTGGTGAACCCCTTCGCCAGAAGGAGCTTCTGGGCCTGGGTCGAGCGGTTTCCCACCCTGCAGATGAGGCCGATCGGACGTGACTTGTCACCGCCAGCCGCGCCCAGAACCTTTTCAAGAAACGCCGCCGGGCCCTCAGGGTCGTGGACATTGATGCGCCTGGCCTCTGCCGGCACCCCCGTCTGTCGCCATTCCTCCGGGGTGCGTAGATCGATCAGCAGCAGTTTACCCTCGGTGAGCATGGCATTTGCGTCCACCGCAGAAATGACGCTCTCCTGCGCCACCACCGGGCTTGCGAGCAGCAGGAGGGCGGCAATGGCGATTAAACGCATGGAGTGGGCGAATGGGAAGCGCATGGGCTGCCTCGCGCTGAAATTACTTATTGAATGCCTAATATAGAAGAGTGCCGGGAAAAAGACATGATCTTCGGCACCTGTCAGTCTTTGGCAACCGCCACCGCGTCCCCCATCCAGGGGATCAGGGCCGTCCGCACCGACAACGTGGCCACCACCCGCTCGATGAACGGAACCTCGTATTTTCCCCGCTGCGCCAACAGCGGATCGGTGGTCCCGCTGGCCAGCAGGCTTTGATTGATCACCCAGGCGAAGGGCGTGATGCCCGCGCGGGCCAGATCGGCCTGAAGGCGCTCGGCCTCGTGCACCGGGGTGGCCTCGGCCAGGGTGACGATGATGGTCTTGGTGAAGGCCGGGTCGCGCAGCCGGGGCAGCAGCGAGCGCACCGCGTCCGGCATCTCGGCCTGGGTGCGCAGGACTTCGCGGTGATAGGCTTCGGCGGCATCCAGCAGCAGGATGGTATGGCCGGTGGGCGCGGTGTCCAGAATGACGAAGCGGTCCTTGCCCTCGTCTACGGTGCGGGAGAAGGCGCGAAACACCGCGATTTCCTCGGTGCAGGGCGAGCGCAAATCCTCTTCCAGCATGGCGCGACCAGCCACATCAAGGTCGCCACCCGCCTTGGCCAGAACCTCATCGCGGTAATCGGCGACTTCGCGTTCCGGGTCGATGCGGGTAACGGTCAGGCCAGGAACCTTGCCCTCAACCGCGTCCTGAACGTGGGCGGCGGGGTCGGTGGTCGACAAGGTCACCTGATGGCCTTGGCGTGCCAGGGCAATGGCGATGGCGGCAGCGACGCTGGTCTTGCCGACACCGCCCTTGCCCATGGTCATCACGACGCCATGACCGCTGGCGGCGATCTCGGCCACCAGGACGTCCAATCCACCGGGCAGGGCGATCTGGGGCATGGGCTCGAAGGCAGGCGGGCTGGTCAGTCGGCTGGCGGCCATGGCCCGAAGCGAGTCGAGCCCCACCGTCCCCCTGGGGAGGAACAGCGTGTCGGTGCGGGGCAGCCGAGCCAGTTCTGCAGGCATTCCGGCCAGGGCATGGCGGCCTCGCGCCGTCATGGCATCGGCGATGGCGTCACCCGGTTTAGCGGCGGTGAAAACGCCGTTGAGGGCGAGGCGCAGATTGCTGACGCCCAGTTCGGCCAGTTCGCCCCTGGTGCGCTCGGCCTCGCGCAGCGCCGAGTGTTCTGGGCGACTGACCAGCACCAGGGTGGTGGCCTTGGGATCGGCCAGTTGGGCGACGGTGGCGGCATACAGCGCCTTTTGCTTCTCAAGGCCCGCCAGCGGCCCCAGGCAGGAGGCGCCGCCGGTGGAGGACGCGATGAACTCGGTCCAGGCCGACGGCAGGGTCAGCAGCCGCAGGGTATGGCCGGTGGGTGCCGTGTCGAAGATGACGTGGTCGAACGCAGCCGTGGCCGCTGGATCGCCCAGCAGCTTGGCGAACTCGTCGAAGGCGGCGATCTCCACCGTGCAGGCGCCGGAGAACTGCTCCTCCATGCTGGCGATGGCAGCGGCGGGTAAGATGCCGCGATAGGGTCCGACCATCCGCTCCTTGTAATCATGCGCGGCTGCCTCGGGGTCGATATTCAAGGCGAACAGGCCGGACGCGCCGGGAATGGCAGTGGGAGTCTGGCTCAGCGCCGCCCCCAGCACCTCGTCCAGGTTGGACGCAGGATCGGTGCTGACGATCAACACCCGCTTGCCGGCCTCGGCCAAAGCCAGGCCGGTGGCGCAGGACAGCGAGGTCTTGCCGACGCCGCCCTTGCCGGTGAAGAACAGGATGCGGGTATCGACCTGGGGCAGGCTCATGACATTGTCCTTAGCAGCACCCGGATTTGGGCGAGCAGCACGAGGAACCATCGGCCTTGACGGTGATGCGCGACTTGGCGGTCAGGCCGAGCTTGGCCGCCAGTTGGTCGCGCGACAGATGAACACCGGTCGAGACAATATGGCCGTCCACGGCGATGATCGGCAGGCGGTCCATACCGGCTTCCATCTCCTTGAGCACCAATGGATTGGCGGCGAAGGCCTGGGGCTCGGTGCCCAGGTTATAGCGCTGGACGGTGATGCCCTGCTCGGCCACCCATTTCAGATCGGCGGCGAAGGCCACCAGGGCCGGATCGACCTCGGGACCGCACACGCCTGTCGAGCAGCACATGGCGGGGTCATAGACTTCGAGCTTTGTCATGATGGTCTCTCCTAAAAAAGGCGCTTTCCCTGCTCATCCACCACCTTTTCTCCGTCCTCCTTGGTGAAGGCACCGTTCTGGGGCTGGGGCAGAATGTCGAGAACCACCTCGGACGGGCGGCAGAGCTTGACGCCCAGGGGCGTGACCACGATGGGGCGATTAACCAAGATGGGGTGGTCCATCATGGCGTCAAGCAGCTGATCGTCGGTCAACGCAAGATTGTCCAATCCCAGATCGGCATAGGGCGTGCCCTTCTTGCGCAGAAGGTCGCGGACGGCGATGCCCATGCCCGCGATCAGCCCCACCAGTTCGTCTCGCGTGGGCGGAGTCAGCAGGTACTCGATCACCCGGGGCTCCGCGCCGGAATTGCGGATCAGCCCCAGCGTGTTGCGCGACGTGCCGCAGGCGGGGTTGTGATAGATGGTGATGGTGGATTGGTTGCTCATCGTGTTCACACCTTGGCTTCGTACCAGTCCTTGCTGGCATTGACGATCTTGACCACCGACAACATCACCGGCACCTCGATCAGCACACCGACCACCGTGGCCAGCGCCGCACCGGACTGGAATCCGAATAGGGAAATGGCGGCGGCGACCGCCAGTTCGAAGAAGTTGCTGGCACCGATCAAGGCGGCCGGCCCGGCGACGCAATGGGCGACGCCCAGCCTCTTGCTCAGCAGGTAAGCGAAACCGGAATTGAAATAGACCTGGATGGTGATCGGCACCGCCAGCATGAGAATGACCAGCGGCTGGGCGATGATCTGCTCACCCTGGAAGCCGAACAGCAGGACCAGGGTGGTCAGCAGGGCCAGCAGCGACAGCGGCCCCAGCTTGGCCAGGGTCGCGGCCAGGGCTTGCTGCCCTCGGGCCAGCAGGGCCTTGCGCCAGAGTTGCGCCACGATCACCGGCACCACGATGTACAGAACCACCGACAGCAACAAGGTGTCCCACGGCACGGTGATGGAGGACAGGCCCAGCAGCAGCCCGACGATGGGAGCAAAGGCAAAGACCATGATCAGGTCGTTGAGCGCCACCTGGGACAGAGTGAAATGGGGCTCGCCCTTGGTCAGGTTGGACCACACGAACACCATGGCGGTGCAGGGCGCGGCGGCCAGCAGGATCAACCCGGCGATATAGGAATCGATCTGGTCGGCGGGCAGATAGGGCTTGAACAGATGGCTGACGAAGATCCAGCCCAGCAGCGCCATGGAGAACGGCTTGACGCCCCAGTTGATGAACAGGGTGACGCCGATGCCCTTCCAATGCTCCTTGACCTGATGCAGCGCCCCGAAATCGATCTTCAGCAGCATGGGGATGATCATCAGCCAGATCAGCACCGCCACCGGCAGATTGACCTGGGCCAGTTCCATGCGGCCGATGGCGTGGAACGGTCCCGGCAGCCAGTGCCCCAGCGCCACGCCAGCCACGATGCAGAGCCCCACCCAGAGGGTGAGGAAACGCTCGAACAGGTTCATGGCGGGCTTGGCGCCCACTTCGCATTGAACGGACATCAGACCTCTCCCGCCCGATCCGGGCCCAGTTCGATCAGACGCCGAACCTTGGCTTCGATCATGGAATAGACCTTGCGGAACTCGGCCAGTTGCTCCTCGTGGCTGCCCTTGGCGTCGGCCGGGTCGGGAAAGCCCAGATGGACCTTGGACGGATGGCCCGGCCAGATGGGGCAGATCTCACCGGCCGCGTTGTCGCAGACGGTGATGACCAGATCCATCTTAGGCGCATCGGGCAGGGCGAATTCGTCCCAGGATTTGGAACGGTAGCCCTCGGTGGAATGCCCCTTCTCCGCCAGGATTTCCAGTGAGAAGGGGTTGACCCGGCCCACCGGCTTGGACCCGGCGCTATAGGCCTTCCACTTGCCGCCGCCGAGATCGTTGATCAGGGCTTCGCCCAATACGGAACGGGCCGAATTACCGGTACAGAGAACCAGAACTTTGATGATGGAATCGCTCATGGATATTGCCTTGTCGCGTCGGTCAGGTACGGGGCTTGCCGATATCGTCCAGATGCTTTTGCAGCGACAGACGGTCGAGGGACTGAATCGGCAAGGCGGAGAAGATGCTGATGCGGTTGTTCAGCATGCGCATCACGTCGGCGGTCAACGCCGCCTTCTCGACGGCGCTGCCCTCGAATCCGGCGGGATCGGGCACGCCCCAATGGGCGGTCATGGGCTGCCCCGGCCACACGGGGCAGACCTCTCCGGCGGCGTTGTCGCAAACGGTGAAGACGAAATCCAGCTCCGGCGCACCCGGCCGGGCGAACTCCTCCCACGATTTCGATCGGAAGGCATCGGTGGGGAAGTTCAGCTTCTTCAGCAAATTGAGAACCGTCGGGTCGATATGGCCCTTGGGCTGGCTGCCGGCGCTGAACGCCTTGAACTTGGTGCCGCCCTCACGGTTGAGAATGGCTTCGGCCATGATGGAACGCGCCGAATTGCCGGTGCACAGAAACAGGACGTTATAGGTCTTCTCGCTCATGGCGGTCCCCCACAGCAGGTAGATTGGGCCTGAGCATTCGAAAACAGTGCCGCCCGGCCTTGGTCGCACAGGACCTGGACCGGAACCGCGTTGACCAGCGCCAGAACGCGGCGATCCTCCGCCGTGGTGGGGTCATCCTTCATGGACGCTCCCACCAGATCGAGGAAGGATCGGGCATAGGCGTTGAAGTCGCGTTCGGCCAGCCGGTAGTAGACCCACTTGCCGTCCCGGCGCTGCTGGAGCAGTCCGGCGGTCTTCAGCGCGGCCAGATGCTTGGAAACGGTGGCGGGCGCAAGGTCCAGCACCGTGGTGATCTGGCAGACGCAGAGCTCGCCGTTTTCCAGCAGCTTCAGGATACGAACCCGGCTGGGGTCGGCGACGGCTTTGGCGACAGTTTCGAATGTCTCAAGCATGGGGGAACGCTACCGTCAATTTGCTGAATGGTAAAATGATACATTCATGACGGAGCCAAGGCAATAGCCGATTAGGCTTCAGATTCATCGGTTAAGCACCAATAGTCTATGTAGATGATTGATTTTCAAGGGGAGAAGGTTCTCCGCCAGCCCCCTTCCCTCCGCCACCGCCTTGAAAACCAAGGGTTTTCGCCGTTTTACCCTCCGGCACTTCTGGCATTCCGAGGCCATTGTGCCCCACCTTTGTGCCTCAAGACAATGCCACGAATTAGGTCGGTCACGCTGCTTCGCGTGAGCGCCTAGCCGCCTCCCTTTGCAAGCGTGACCCTACCATGTCGGCCCTACCGCCGGTCTGACGCTGATGGCCGGGCCGTAATACTCCACCAGCACCGTGCTGGGATGGTCCGCCGTCGCCTCCTGGACGATCCGCGCCCACAGGGCATGCCCGGCATCCATCACCGGCGCCAGCATGGCGGCGGCGCAGGACGGGATGTGCCCGACCGGCGCC
>NZ_JXSL01000017.1 GCF_000829825.1 Paramagnetospirillum magnetotacticum MS-1
CCTCCGACTGCTTCACCCGTTGCAGCGCACTGAAGTCGACCCCAGGGGCCGAACCAACATTCGCGTCGCCTAATGCCCGAACCAACATTCGCGTCGCCTAATGCCATATCCGCCTCTCTAAGCTCGTCGTATGAAGGAAATGCCCCTCATACGTCTAAGGACCGGCGGGAACGCCCGACTTTCCGGCCGGAGCTCCCTTCTTGAAGCGAACCACGTCCTGAAGATGGGACACGATCACCTGGGCTGGCACCGTGAAGCCTTCCACCTTGCCGGTGGGGCCGGTGGCGGCGATGTTGATGCCCACCAGATCGCCCTGGGCATTGACCAGCGGGCCGCCGGTCTGTTCCCAACTGTAGACCGCGTCCGAGCGCAGCAGATGGGTGATCTGGGTCGCCCCCACCGCCAGCGGCGCATCCGCCGACTGCACCAGGCCCTGGCGCACCAGCGGCGCCCCCGCCATGTTGCGGCCGAAGGCGAAGACCTGTTGCCCCTGCACCGCCGTCTGGACGTCGGCCATGCGGAAATGCAGGAATTTCTCGGTGGTCTGCATCTTCAGCAGCGCCAGATCATGCCCCGGAATGGTCTTCACCACCTGGGCCGGAAAGCGCCGGATCCCACCCGTCGTCGCCACCTGGACCGAAATCTCCGGCAGATTGGACACCGAATGCAAAGTGGTGATCACATAGCCGTTGGCCCCCACGATGGCCCCCGAGGCCACCGGACCGGCATTGACCCCGCCGCCGCCGACCCCGACCACAGCAGGGGGAACCGTGTGATACAGCCGCTGCACATGCGGCATGGCGATGTTGCGCACCAGGAACTGACCCACCGACAGATCGTCGGCCCCGTGGAAATTGTCGTCCTCGTCGTAATGGTCCAGGAGATAGATCCCCCAGGCGAAGGTCACGAAGATCAAGAAGGCCAGGATCGAGACAGGCGTCTTCCACGACCGTTCGCAAAACACGATCTTGTTGGTGGGCAATTCGCCCATGGTCTCGCCGACTTCAATCATGGCCGCTTTCCACACTCATTCGAATTCAAGTCCTCTATCGCTCATCCCGCGAGAACCGCTAGAATTCATCACCGTTGCTTTTGGCGCCGTGGCGCGGAGCCAGTAAAGCATTGAAGCGTCCCTTGATGGAATGGACCAGACTCTGCCCCGCGACGGAAAGCTTACCGCCCAGGGACTTGGGATCCCTCAGCAGATCGGTGGAGGCGCCGATGGCGCCGCGCACGGCCGAATCCGCCACATTGAAGATCCCGGTGAACAGGTCCTCCACGGGAACTTCCTTGACCGGATTTTCGGCAAGGCCCGCAGGGGCGGCCTCTGCCGCCGTCTCCACCGCCGGGGCCAGCTCCGCCGGATAGGCATAGGCCGTCGAGTGGATAAATGCCTGCGGCTGGGGAGACGGCTCGATCACGGCGGGGGCCTCGACGACCTCCATATCCGAAGCAATCTCAAGCTCAACATCACTCGTCATCATTTCGGTAACTCCCTCGGTCTCGGTCGCGGCATGATCGTGAGCCGCTTCCGGCTCGGGTTCGGGTTCGGGGACCGGCTCGGGTTCCGGTTCCGGTTCGGGTTCCGGATCGGGCTCGGGAACGACAACCGCCTCGGGCTCGGACGCCGTGGCCGTCACCGGGATTGCCGCCTCGGCGGGATTGATCTCTTCATACTCCCGATCCGGCTGCCGCCGGAAAGGCGGCGACCAGTGGGAGACAAGCTCGGTGAACGGGGCGGCTTCAGGCGGCGCATTGGCAACCGCCTCCGCCAATGCGCTCGGCATGACCGGCTTGAGCGCCGCCTCCGTCGAGCTTGCCGCTCCGGGGGAAGACCAGGGCGAACCGCTCAGCAGCGACGCCCAGGCATCCCCTCCCACCGGCTTGATCACCGGAGCCGAAGGCGCGGGCATGGGGGCGGCGGGCTCCGGCGCGGAAGATGCCGGAATCTCGGCGTCGGCAGCCGGGGCGGGCGCGGCATCGCCGCCTCCCTTCCCGAGCTTGTCGCCGGGGGTCCCCTTGGCGCGGGGCCGTCGGTTCGTCGCCATCTCGTGCTCCATCATCACAGAACAACCCGGAATTCTTTACCTTTCACCACGGCCCGTTGCCGGACGGCGGCGTTCCCACGGCGGACCCGGCAATCAAAGTCATGTTGCGGACGCCTCCATCGCGCAAGACTCCCAGACGGACGGACCCGCCGACCGACATTTCCCCCATGATGGCGACCGCCTCATGGGGGAGGGCGACGGGGCGGCCGTCGATCTTGAGCAGAACATCGCCCGGCCGCAATCCGGCGCTTGCCGCCGCCGTGTTGGGGGAAACGCCGGTGATCAGCACGCCGCGCCCGACCGGCAGACCGGTCTGCAGGCTCATCTGCGGAGACAGGGTCGCCAAGGCGGCGCCGTGCAGGCTGTGACCGGCCATTCTGGACCCGATTCCGCCGCGCGCGCCTTGGACATTGACCGCCAGACCGCCGGGCGGCTGGGCGAACTGATATCCGCCCGCCCCCGGCTGAGCGAAGGCGACCGGCCCGGCACCGGCACCGGCACCGATGATCTGATGGCAACCGGCGCAATTCATGTTCCGGCGGTTGTCGGCATGGGGATTGGCGGCATTGGCCTGGATGGGCGGCGCGGCGGGCGGCGGCGCGGCGACGGGCATCATGGGCTGAGCGAAGGCGATGGGCCCCGCCGCGGCACCGATGATCTGATGGCAGTTGTCGCAAGCCATGGCCTGTCGACCATCGGTATGGGGCGAAGGCCCCCCCACCGCGATGGCCGGACCGGCCGCCCCCACGCCGCCCGGCCCCGGAGCCCGAAACGCGACGGCTCCCATGGCGGGGCCCGCAGCGGCGGCGGCGGCGGGCAGGGCGTTCACTTCATCTTCCACGAACAGGCGGACCTGATTGCTGGGCACGGCGAAACCGATTCCGGCGAAAGCGCCGCTGGGGGTGTAGATGGCGGTATTGATGCCGATCACCGTGCCGTCGGCAATCACCAGCGGCCCGCCGGAATTGCCCTGATTGATGGCGGTATCGGTCTGCAGCAGCTTGGAATGGGTGACGCCCTCGATCACCATGGACTTGCCCTTGGCGGAAATGATGCCGCGGCTGACGGACATGTCCAGACCGAAGGGAGTCCCGATGGCGATCACTTCGTCGGCGACCCGCACCGCGCTGCTGTCGCCCAGGACCGCCGAGGTCAGCGGCACCCTGGGAGCAATCTTCAGCAAGGCGAGGTCGAGCGCCTCGTCCATCTTGACGATCTCAGCCGAATAGCGGGTCGCGCCCCCGTCGTCCGACACCGAGACGAGAACCGAATTGGCGCCGCGCACCACATGAAAATTGGTGACGATGAAACCGTCGTCGCGAACGATCACCCCGGTGCCGATATTTTCCACCGAGGTGGTGGTCGGATTGGCGAAACGCGGCAAGACGTCGGGACCGGGCGGCATCAGGGTCTTGGGCGCGGCGGCGCGGCCCGACGACGATGCGGTCACGCTCACGACGCTATGACGCAAAAGGGCGACGACGCGGGAAAATCCCCCGCCGCCGCCCACCTGGGCAGCCCCGGCCTCCATGACCGGCGGCAGGGCCGGAACTCCCGTAGCCGCCGGGGCCCCCGCAAGTGCGTTCGCGGGAAGGGGAAGCACCGGAGCGGTGACGGCGCCGTGACCCAATTGCCGGATCAGGGTTCCAAGGCGGTTGCCGCCCGCCTGCTGGCGAAAAATGAAGGCGCCGAACAGCACGATCAAGGCCACCACGCCCATCAGCATGAGGTAGCGCTTCAAATCCTTGCTGCGAGGGGCATTGGGGCGCCCCCCGGTGTTCGCGTCGCCATCAAGCATCGTCATCCAGCACCACTAAACAAAATCACGCGGCCGACGCGACCAAGGTCCGCGGCATTCGTCGCCGCTGTCGGCCCGCGCTTTTTAGCACAATTACTCCAGCCAGATATAGGCGAGAGCACGCCACGCAGACGATAAAGCAGAATAAATCGCCTCGCCTGGCCGCCAATACAAGCGGTTGAGACGCAACCGCATAAAAAGCCCCCCCCCCCCGCTCTCCCCGCAGGCGGATCACGCGCAAAATCGGAGAGCCCCATGGGACGAGGGATGGCCTTCCCCCCCAAAATCTTGATGCTTTAGGCTGCACCTATGCTAATCTCGAGGGACTCAGATTCGTCGGTCCACACAGCCCTGCATGGAAGATTTTATGTTTGACACCCCCCTGGCCGGACTGAAATTAGCGGCACCGAAACTGCTCTCCGGAGCACTCCTGGGGCTGCCGATCACATTAACGATCGCGCCGGGCCTGGGATTGGTCGCGGTCGGCGTGCTCGGCGCCGCCTGCATCGGAGGATACATATCCGCCGTGAACTCGCTGACCCATTCCAAACCCGCCTTTTCCGTTGCCACTCCACCGATCTGAAGCGTGGGACTTCCGCCCTGGGCGGACCTAGGAAGGATTGGCCAACCGCCGCAACCGGACGGCCGTTTTGTCGGAGCTGGGGAAAATGAGCGACAGCGTCAATAAGGAAGAAGCCCTGGCGATCATCAGGGGCATCGTCGGCGCCGCAACCGATATCGCCAAGATGGCGAGCGAGATGGGGCAAGAAGACGACAAGATCACCGCCCCCCCGCCGCCCGCCGCATCTCCCCCTCCCGCCCCCCTCCCTCCCGCATCCGCCCATTCTCCCGCCCCTGCCAAGAAGGCCGCGGCGACCGAACCCACCGAAGAAACCGCCACCGCCCCCAAGACTAATGTTCGGGCAAGCTCTCAGGCCGAGGTCTTGAACCAACTGCTCAATCGCAAATCCGGCAACGCATAGGCGCAAATCAGGCAAGGCATCGGTCGGGCCGCATGGGAGCCGACGCTTTAGGGATCGCCGGGGCGCCACGGCCCGAGCCGCTCCCGACGCCGAGCCCGCCCCACGTCATCGGAGACGACATGGCCCTGACACCGGCGGAAAAGCAAAGACGCTATCGGCAGCGGCATAAAGACCGCCCGACCCAGGCCCAGAAGATCGCCATGCTGGAAGCGCGCATCGCCGAGTTGGAAGCGCAATTGAGAACGGCCACCGGCGCGGATGCGGGCCAGGACCACTCGCCCCAGACAATTGACGAAAGCGTGATCGCGGAATGGGAACGGGCACTGGGGAAAGGCCGCAGCCGGTAGCAACCGTACAGCTCCCTCACGGGCCACGCACCGGAACAGAGGCAATCCACCACAACCCGGTTCCTCATCAATGACCGGAAAAAGAAGACAAGAACTTGGCAATTATTAAAGCAAAGTTAACCGTTATTGCAGCAGACCCATCCCGCTCATTTCATCACACGGCCTGACCGGAGATAAGTTTTGAAAAATCCATGGTCTGGTGTATGATTTGAGTGTTTGAAAAGACAGATCGATTGCTTGTGATGGGAAACGTACACCACCTACAACATCTCGGCCAGGGAGCCGGCGACTGGAACGCCTGGCGCCAGCAGGAGCCCGATGTACGACCGGACCTGACCAACGCCAATCTGCGCGGGGCCAATCTCGCCGGGATGGATTTGTCCGGATCGCTGTTGTCGCTGGCAAATCTGCGCAAGGCCGTTCTGTCCGGCGCGAATCTCCGTGATTGCAACCTCCCCCGAGCCTGCCTGGAAGACGCCGATCTGTCGGGCGCCAAGCTTCAGGGCGCCAATCTGGCCGGCGCGACCTTGCTGCGCGCCAACTTCTCCGGCGCCAATATGCGCATGGCCAATCTGGCTGGCGCCAATCTGGCTGGCAAGATGGATTTGTCCGGAGTCGATCTGACCGGCGCCAATCTGGCCGGCGCCAAGCTGATGGGGGCCAATTTCTCCGGCGCCACCTTGGCCGGCGCCAATCTGGCGGGCGCCGACGCCCGCAATGCCAATTTCACCGGCGCGGATCTGACCGATGCCGTGACCGCCGGCACCCTCCTCGACGGCGCCAACATGTCCGGCGCGGTCATTCGCCGGACCGCAGGCCGCCCCCAGACCATCGTCGCGGATCTGGAGCCCGAGCCCGAACAGCCTCTGCCCCGCACCGTTTCCGAACGCCCGCAGCCCGTTTCGGTCGAGACCTTCGAGGCCGAGGGATTCGAAGCCCCCCCCGTTTCGGTCGAGGCGCCTTCGAACGAGATCGAACCGGTCTTCGAGACCCAACCGGAATGGGACAATTCGGCCCAGCCGGAATTGGCCGAGCCGGAGCAAGAATCCGAGCCGGAACCTATCGACACGCTGGTGGATGTACCTGCGGATCTTGAACCGGAACCGGAACCCGAGCCCGAGCCCGAGCCGGAACTCGCCGCCGTCGAGGCGATGGCGGAAGACGACGATTCCGCCTTCGACGCAGCCCCCATGGCGACAGCCGTTCCGATCCCGCTTGCCGAATCGCAGATTTCAGACCTTTTGGTCGATTCCGTGCAGGACGAGGCGCTCTCGCGTTTACCGGTTCCGGTCGATGACGCCGTTGACGAGGAACCGCAAGACAGCCCCTTCTATACCTACGAAACCAAGGAATTGGCCATTCTCGCCCTGTATCTCGATCAGGTGAGCCGGAAGACCAAGGCCGAGAAGGCCATGCTGCTGGATCTACTGGTCCAGTATAACCGCAATTTCCTCGGACAAGATGTCAGCGTCCCCATGACCACCAGCGGCAACGCCATTCTGGTCGGTTTCGGCGACCCCACCAACGCCCTGCGCTGCGGCGGCCTGTACATCAGCATGCTGCGCGACATGCAGGTTGAGTCCTATGTGGCGGTCAATTGGAGCATGGCAACTGTCCGGGTCGATTCCGAAGGAAGCGAGAGCGACGAGTTGATCGCCAATTCCATTTCGCCGTCGGCGCGTCTGATGCCGGTTGGAGTCGTGGGCGAGGTTCTGGTCTTGGAAGAGCTGTATTCCAATCCCCTGACCCAGCGCGACCTCTTCACCTTCGAGCGCGTCGCCCGGAAATGGAAAGCCGCCAACGACACCCATGGCGAAGGCATCGACGTTATCTGCTACAGCGTTCGCAGCAAGCAGCCCCCGCATCCCTGAGCCGACACCCCCGGTCAAGCCGCCTCCGTGACCCTTGCCCGCACGGGTGGGGCATGTGCAGCTACAGGGGGCCGAGAATGTGGTCCAGGCGCTGGAGCAGGTCTGCAACCGAATTGGCTATCCAAGGACGATCCGGGTCGATCAGAGTTCGGCATTCGACGGGCGCTTCCGAACCGAGTGCATGAACGCCCATTGGTTCCTCAGCCTTGACGACGCCTGGGGAAAATTAGAGGCTTGCGTACTTACTGCAACGCGCAGCGCCCGCATGGCGCCATCGGGTACTGACCCTCCCCCCGTGAATGGCTCCAGGTTGAATGTAATAATTCAACTGACCATGAAGGGGACATTCCATGCCGAAGAAAAGACATACCGCCGAAGAGATCATCGGCAAGCTGCGTGAAGCGGACGTGCTTCTGGCGCAAGGCCGGAAGGTGGCCGACGTCGCCAAGGCGCTGTCGGTTACAGAGGTGACGTACTACCGCTGGCGCCAGGAATACGGTGGGATGAAGGTCTCACAGGCCAAGCGGCTCAAGGAGCTTGAGCGCGAGAACGATCGGCTGCGCAAGGCGGTGGCTGACCTGACCATCGACAAGCTGATCTTGAAGGAGGCCGCCCGGGGAAACTTCTGAGCCCCGCCCGCCGCCGGTGTTGCATCATGGCGGTGTGCGAGCGGTTGGGGGTGTCGGAGCGCCGGGCTTGCCTGGTGCTGGGACAGCCCCGCTCGACGCAGCGACGTGAGCTACAGGGTCGGGGTGAAATGGAAGACCCAACGCGGATGATCCGCCAGCCATTGCCTGACCTTGGGATGCTTATGGGTGCCGTAGTTATCGAGGATGGCATGGATGATTTTCCCCGCCGGAACGGCCCGCTCCACCGCATTGAGGAACTTGATGAATTCCTGATGCCGGTGCTTTTGCATACAACGCCCCAGCACGGTGCCGTCCAGGATGTTGAGGGCGGCAAACAGGGTGGTGGTGCCGTTACGCTTGTAGTCGTGGGTCATGGTGGCGCACTTGCCCGGTTTCAGCGGCAGGCCGGGCTGGGTGCGGTCGAGGGCCTGGATCTGGCTCTTTTCATCAATGGACAGCACCACGGCGTGGCACGGTGGCTCCATGTAGAGGCCGACCACATCCTCGACTTTTTCGGTGAAGGCGGGATCTTTGGATTTCTTGAAAGTGCGCAGCCGGTGCGGTTGGAGATGGTGGGCGTCCCAGATCCGTTGGACCGCCCGCAAGCTGATGCCAACGGCCTTGGCGACCGCGCGGCCCGTCCAATGGGTGACGCTGCCGGGCGGGTTGGAGCACGGCAGCGCCAGAACCCTCGCTACCGTTCCCAGGGGCAAAGGGGGCTTGCCCGGCTTGCGTGTCTTGTCCCGCAGCAGGCCATCCACCCCTTGCTCGGCATAGCGCAGTTGCCAGCGCCACACCGCTGGGCGGCTGATGCCGATGTCGCGCGCCACCTCAAGAACGGGCCGATGCTCAGCCGAATGAAGGACGATCCGCGCCCGTTGAACATGCTTCTGCGGGCTGTTGCGGTCCCCAATAACCTCGGCCAAACGCACTTGGTCCTCAGGGGAGACGATGATGCTGACGGTTTGTGCCATGACCACAGACTCGCACGGCGCAGGTCTCTTGTGAATCCTGTGTTTGCGTCAGTGCACTAGCACTACTTTGGCATATTTTAGCTACGGGCGGTTTTTTGGGGTTCCCAAGAGCAAGTTTGCGTGATTCATAAGAGGTCGGCTTATGGAGGGCCGATCAATGGACGTGGACTGGCAAGGCGATCTCGACCGTTGGCTTGCGCCGTTTG
>NZ_JXSL01000018.1 GCF_000829825.1 Paramagnetospirillum magnetotacticum MS-1
GACCAGTTGCCCATGATGGTGTCGGTGCCGTCGCCACCGATGAAGGTGTCGGTCGAACCATCATTATTGCTGATCAGGAAGGTATCGTTGCCAGCCCCGCCAGACATGGTGTCGGAACCCGCCCCGCCGCTGATCGTGTCATTGCCCGAGGTGCCGGTGATGGTGTCGTTGCCAGCCCCGCCGTCGATGACGAAGCTCTTCACCGTCATGCCCGAGAAGTCCAGCTCGTCATTGCCGGACCCGCCCTGGATGGTGTTGTAGGCAGGCGTCCCGTCGCCGCCGTCGATGACCTCGATGCCCTGAAGATTGGCCAGGTGGTTATCAACCTTCAGCGTGTCGTAGGACCAGTTGCCCATGATGGTGTCGGTGCCGTCGCCACCGATGAAGGTGTCGGTCGAACCGTCGTTATCACTGATCAGGAAGGTATCGTTACCGCCACCGCCATACATGGTGTCGGAACCGGCCCCGCCGCTAATCGTGTCATTGCCATCCACGGTGGTGCTGTGGAAATCCACCGACATGGATGAGGTCGTCACATGGGTCGAAGTGCCGTCGACGGTCTGGACCGCGATCCCCACATTGAAGGGGGTGGCGTCAGCGACATTCGCGGTAAGACCGTGGAGATCGCCTGCGGACAGCGTCCAACTGCCATCGGCATTGTGAACGCCAGCGGACAGATTCGCCCCATCCGGCAGACCGGTCAGTGTGATGGTGCCCACATGCTCGCCATTGACCGTGGCCGAGGCGTCGATATTCAGCGCCACGTTAAACGGCCCGCCGGAGTTAGGGCCTGCGTCGCCATACAACACGTCATTACCGGCACCACCGGTCAGGGTGTCGTTGCCTCCGCCACCCACCAGAGTATCGGCACCCGCCGTCCCGGCCAGAGTTTGCGATGTATTGGCGCTGCCATAGGTGATGCTGACATCCGGTGCCACGATACGGGCGTCGTCAGCCACCGCGCTCACCTCGAAGCCCGCCTTGCCGGGCGCCTCGCCGCCATGGCCGTCGGCAACCGTATAGGTCAGATCAACATGGCCGTTGAAGTCTTGGTTGGGCGTGAAGGTATAGGTGCCGTCGTGATTGTCGGTGATCGTGCCATTGGAGGCAGAAAGATTGCTCACCGAAAGCGTATCGCCATCCACGTCCGAAGCATGACCCAGCAAATCCCCGGCCTTGATGGTCACCGAGCGATCCTCGGTCCCGGAGGTTAGAGTCACGTCCCCGCTTACCACCGGGCCGTCATTGACCGCCGTCACATCGAACTTCGCCGAGCCCTCGGTATTGCCGCCATGGCCGTCCGAGATGGTGTAGGAGAGATCGACCTGGCCGTTGAAGTCGTGGTTCGGGGTGAAGGTATAGGTACCGTCGTGGTTGTCGGTGATGCTGCCGTTATTGGCATGCAGATTGGTTACCGACAGAGTATCGCCTTCGATGTCATGAGCCTGGCTCAGCAGATCACTGGCCCGGATGGTCACGGAGTTATCCTCTGTCCCGGCAGCAAGCGTCACCGCGCCGGTGGTCGGGCCGTCATTGGCGCCATCCACCGTCACGGTGACGGTCTGGGTGGTGCCGTCCGCCGTCTGGACCTCGAAGGTCTTGGTCAGGTGGTCATTGGCGCCCAGCGCCTGCACCGCGGGGGAATCGTTGTTCAGCGTATAGGACCAAGCCCCATCGGTGCCCACCGTGAAGGTGCCATGGGCATCGGTCACGCTGGATTCCTGGAAGCTGGTCGCCGAATCCACATCGGTGGCGTTGAGGTCGCCGCTGGTATTGAGAACCCCGTCCTCGCCGACACCGCCACGGGTGTCGCCGGTGATCACGGCGGCGTCATTGGCGCCGTCAACCGTCACGGTGACGGTCTGGGTGGTGCCGTCCGCCGTCTGGACCTCGAAGGTCTTGGTCAGGTGGTCATTGGCGCCGAGCGCCTGCACCGCGGGGGAATCGTTGTTCAGCGTATAGGACCAAGCCCCATCGGTGCCCACCGTGAAGGTGCCATGGGCATCGGTCACGCTGGATTCCTGGAAGGTCGCCGCCGAATCCACGTCGGTGGCGTTGAGATCGCCGCTGGTCTTGAGGACTCCGTCCTCGCCGACACCGCCACGGGTGTCGCCGGTGATCACGGCGGCGTCATTGGCGCCATCCACCGTCACGGTGACGGTCTGGGTGGTGCCGTCCGCCGTCTGGACCTCGAAGGTCTTGGTCAGGTGGTCATTGGCGCCCAGCGCCTGCACCGCGGGGGAATCGTTGTTCAGCGTATAGGACCAAGCCCCATCGGTGCCCACCGTGAAGGTGCCATGGGCATCGGTCACGCTGGATTCCTGGAAGCTGGTCGCCGAATCCACATCGGTGGCGTTGAGGTCGCCGCTGGTATTGAGAACCCCGTCCTCGCCGACACCGCCACGGGTGTCGCCGGTGATCACGGCGGCGTCATTGGCGCCATCCACCGTCACGGTGACGGTCTGGGTGGTGCCGTCCGCCGTCTGGACCTCGAAGGTCTTGGTCAGGTGGTCATTGGCGCCCAGCGCCTG
>NZ_JXSL01000019.1 GCF_000829825.1 Paramagnetospirillum magnetotacticum MS-1
GTCGATCCCAATCTGCGCATCAAGGACAGTTCCATGGTGGCCGAGGCGGTACGCCGGCGCATCCAGGAGGAAATCCCCCACGCCCGCGACATCCGCCTGTTCGTCAGCCCGGCGCCCGCCGCCGCGGCACGGGCCTGAGTGAGAGAGGGAACGGCCCGCGCCAAGGGCGGCGGGCCGTTATAATTCCATCGGAGAAGGTTCAGACCCGGCGGGGACGGGCGGCGGCGGATCCATAGATCAGACCGGCCATCAAGCCGACGGCGACGGCGGCCCCCAGCGGCCCACCGGCCAGGGCGCCCAGACCGACACCAGCCATCTTGCCCATGGTCAGGAAGCCCGCGGCCTTGGCGGTTCCTGCCGCCACGGCGCCACCGGCACCGGCGACGGTGGAACGAACGACCGTGCGGGACCCGGCGGAAGAAGAGAAGGTAGCGGCTTGACGGCTCATCGGGCATCCCCTCGGCTGTGATTGCGAACAACTCGCATCCATAGGAAGCCGCAATTGCCACTCATTGTCAATGGATATTCGCATCGCCCCCGATGAGCCGCGCGGATTGCCGTGCCGCTTGGGGGGAGGGAGAGGTGACGCCCGCCTCAGTCGGCGGTTTCGTTGGCGGCCAGCGGAACTCCGAACAGCTCCAGGCGGTGGCCCACGACCCGGTAGCCGTAGCGCGTGGCGATTTCCTTTTGCAGGGATTCGATCTCCTCGCTGGAGAATTCGATGACCTTGCCGGTTTTCAGGTCGATCAGGTGATCGTGGTGATCACCGTCAGCTTCTTCGTAGCGGGCGCGGCCGTCGCCGAAATCATGCCGCTTCAAGATGGCGGTTTCCTCGAACAGCCGCACGGTGCGATAGACCGTGGCGATGCTGATATGGGGATCGATCTCGGCCGCCCGGCGGTAAACTTCCTCCACATCCGGATGGTCGGAGGACTCGGACAGGACGCGGGCGATGACCCGGCGCTGGCCGGTCATCTTCATGTTCTTGTCGATGCAACGTTGTTCGATTCGAGAAATCATGGCCGTCTCATCCGATTTTTCCTGCCGGTTCAGCCGGAACGGTACCATCAAGGGAGAGGTTGGCAAAGCGCGAGAGCGCAACCGCGCGTTTCGCTGCCGTCGCGGTCATATAGCGTCCTGCTGTGCGGAGCCGGGGGCGGTCAGCGAGCCGATGATCTGGCATTGGGCGACCACCTGTCCGCAGCAATTCTTCATCTTCCGCAATTCGTCGCGCAAAAGGGTGAGGTCGGCAATTTTGCGTTCCACCTCGTCAAGATGGAGGAGAACCATCTGATCGGCGCCTTCGCACGGGGAATCGGGTCGTTCGGCCAGAGTCAGCAGGGCACGGATGGAATCGATGGAAAAGCCCAGATCGCGGCCCCGGCGAATGAAGCGGAGCCGCTGAATATGGTGGTCCTCATATTGCCGAAATCCGCCCTGGCTTCGTGCCGGCGGCGGCAGCATCCCGATCTTCTCGTAGTAGCGGATGGTTTCGATGTTGACGCCGGTCTGCCGGCTGAGGCCGCCGATATTGAAGGGCTGAAGCGTCATGATTTTCCGTTGACTCTGTAGTGGCTCCAGGGTCCATGCTCCACTTGAATCGGGTGATTGTCCAGCGCGATCACGGGCCGCGTCGAAGGAGTTCGGGTCATGTCGGAAGCCAAATCTTGCTGCACCAGCAAATGTTGCGGCGGGGGCGCGTCAGCGGCTCTTCCCACTGCGGCGCTCCAGCCGCCTCGGCCGGGTAAGTCCCGGGCCTTCCGCATCACCGGCATGTGCTGCGTCGAGGAGATGCGGACGCTGAAGGCGGCCGTCGGCCCGCTGGCCGGAGGGGACGAGCGCCTGAGCTTCGATCTGCTCAACGGCAAGATGATTGTCCGGGCCGATATCGACGCCGACGCGGTGATCGCCGCCGTTTCGCGCACGGGAATGAGGGCGGAGCCGTGGGAACGCACCAGCGTGGCCGAGCGCGACAAGGCCAATTCCTCGCGCCGGTTGCTTCAGGCGGTTCTGGCGGGGCTCAGCGGCGGCGCCGCGCTGCTGGGGCTGATTCTCGACCAGGCGGTCAAAGTGCCGCTCCCCGCCCAGATCGCCGAGGCCGTGGCCGTGGCGGTGGGCTTGTGGATGGTGCTGCCCAAGGCACTGCATGCCTTTCGCTCGCTGCGGCCGGACATGAATTTGTTGATGAGTGTCGCGGTCTTCGGTGCCATGGCACTGGGGGACTGGATGGAGGCGGCTACCGTTTCGGCGCTGTTCGCGCTGTCCCTGGCGCTGGAGAGCTGGAGCGCCGAGCGCGCTCGCCGGGCTATCGCCTCGCTGATGGAACTCACCCCGCCCATGGCGCGGGTAAAGGGAACCGACGGAGCCGAATCCCTGGCGGCGCCAGAGGATGTACCCGTGGGGGCCGTCTTCGTCGTGCTGCCGGGTGAACGCATTCCCCTGGACGGCCGCGTCCTGGTGGGCGAAAGCATGGTGGATCAGGCGCCGATCACCGGGGAAAGCGTGCCGGTGCTGAAAAGCGTGGGCACGGAGGTTTTCGCGGGCACCATCAATGCCGACGGCGTCTTGGAGGTGCAAAACCTTAAACCGGCCGGTGAAACCACCCTGGCCAAGGTGGCCCGGCTGGTGGAGGAGGCCCAGGGCAAGCGATCCAAGGTGGAGCGCTGGGTCGATCGCTTCGCCGCGATCTATACCCCCGTCGTCCTGGCCGGTGCCGTGGCGGTGGCGGTGCTGCCGCCGCTGGCGCTCGGCCTGGACTGGTCCGAATGGATCTACCGCTCCTTGGTGTTGCTGGTCATTTCATGCCCCTGCGCCCTGGTGATCTCGACGCCGCTGACGGTGGTGGCCGCCATGGCCTCGGCGGCGCGGGCCGGTGTGCTGGTCAAGGGCGGGGAATATCTTGAAACGGCGTCGCGGCTGTCCGCCATCGCCTTCGACAAGACGGGAACCGTGACTTTGGGCCGCCCCGGTGTCGAACGGGTGATGGCGCTGGACGGCGGCGACGAGGGCCGCATCTTGCGGCTTGCGGCGGCGCTGGAGGCGCGCAGCACCCACCCGCTGGGCCGGGCCATCCTCGATCACGCCGCCGCCGGGGGCATTGCTCCGCCTCCGGCTGAATCCGTCCAGTCCCTGCCCGGCAAGGGGATGTGCGGGGTCGTCGACGGCGAGGCGGTGTGGCTGGGCTCCCATCGTTACGCGATGGAGCGGGGTGCCGAGACGCCTGCCGTGCGCGAGGCGGCCCTGGCCTTGGCGGAAGGGGGGCGGTCGGTGGTGGCGGTGGGGGATGCCGCCGGGGTACGCGGGCTGATCGCCCTGTCCGATCCCATTCGTCCGGAAGCCGCGACGGCGCTGGCGGGCCTACGCCGGGCCGGGGTGGGCAAACTGATCATGCTGACCGGAGACAACGCCGCCACCGGCGAGCGGGTGGCCGCTGCCCTGGGCTTCGATCTCGTCCTGGCGGAACTGCTGCCCGAGGACAAAAGCGAGGCCATGGACGATCTCGCCCGGCAATTCGGAACCGTCGCCATGGTGGGAGACGGAGTCAACGACGCCCCCGCCATGGCCCGGTCGTCCCTGGGCATCGCCATGGGGGCCGCCGGAACCGATACCGCCATCGAAACCTCGGATCTGGCGCTGATGTCCGACGATCTGACCCGGTTGGCCTGGCTCATCGGCCATTCCCGCCGGATGATGACGGTCATCCGCCAGAATATCGGTTTCGCCATCACCCTGAAGGCGGTGTTCATGGTGCTGGCGATTTTGGACATCGCGACCCTGTGGGGAGCCATCGCGGCGGATATGGGAGCGGCCCTTCTGGTGGCCTTCAATGGATTGCGCTTGCTGAAGGCCGGCGCTACTCAGAGGTCCGAGGACGGCATGGGTTTATCCTCGTCGTCGAATACCTTGAAACAGAGGCTTGCCTAGGGATGGAGGGGCGATCATGCATGTACACAATCTGTCGTCATGGCAACACAGCCACCATTTCCAATCGGGCCTGGAAGCATCCGCCGAACGCCGGACCAAGATCGTGGTGGCTCTGACCATCGCCATGATGGTGGCCGAGATCGCGGCTGGCACGATCTTCAACTCCATGGCACTGCTGGCCGACGGCTGGCATATGTCCACCCATGCAGGCGCCTTGGGAATCGCCGCCTTCGCCTATGCCTTCGCCCGCAGTCACGCCGACGACCAGCGCTTTACCTTCGGCACCGGCAAGGTCGGGACGCTGGGCGGCTTTACCAGCGCCATTATCCTTTGCATGGTGGCGCTGCTGATGGTGTGGGAATCGGCAAACCGCCTGATGACGGTCCAAGCCATCGCCTTCGACGAGGCCCTGATGGTCGCCGTCATTGGGTTGGTCGTCAACGTGGTCAGCGCCGGGATCTTGGGCGGACACGGCCTCGGCGACGACCATGATCACTGCGGCCACCACCACGATCACGACCATCATCGCGACCATCACGACCACAATCTCCAGGCCGCCTATATCCATGTCCTGGCAGACGTCCTCACCTCGGTGTTGGCCATCGCCGCCCTGCTGCTGGGGAAATATCTGGGGTGGTGGTGGATGGATCCCATGATGGGATTGGTCGGGGCCGCCGTCATCGGCAAATGGGCCTGGGGCTTGCTGCGCAAGACCGGTTCGGTCTTGCTGGATCACAGCGACGACCGGGAGCTGCCGGAGGAAGTCCGCGCCGCCATCGAGGGCGATGCCGACAACCGGCTGTCCGATCTTCATCTCTGGCAGATCGGGCCGGGCCATTGGGGGGCCATCGTCTCACTGGTGACCCGCACCCCGCGCGAGCCGGGCCATTACAAGACGCTGCTGGCCGAGGTTCACGAACTCAGCCATGTCACGGTGGAGGTCCATCCCTGCGACGGGGCGTCTTGCGGCTAAAGCGGTTTGCGCTTTATCTGGCGCAAACCGCTTTGGCGAGCATTGAGCGAGCGGCCAAGCAAACCGTAGGTTTGCGCCCGGCGAGGGCATACATAAGATTAAAGCCTTTTGCGTCACATTCGACGTAAAAGGCTTTAGGGGGGGCTTCCCGATCGGCTTATGGCAATCGGCCTTGATCCGGCTTGCCGCGGGGGCGGGCGGTGCTGTGGTCCGGCTATGATTTCCGGGAAAAGGGGATGAAATCAGGATGTGGGCCATTCCGACATACCTTCTGGCCGCTTTCGCCGAGATCGGCGGTTGCTTCGCGTTCTGGGCCTGGCTCCGGCTGGGCAAATCGCCCTTCTGGCTGGCTCCGGGGATGGCCAGTCTGGCCCTGTTCGCCTGGGCCTTGACCCGGGTCGATGCCGATTTCGCCGGTCGCGCCTATGCGGCCTATGGCGGCATCTACATTTTGTCGTCGTTGGTGTGGATGTGGGCGGTGGAAGAGAGCCCGCCGGACCGGTGGGACGTTCTGGGCGCCGCCTTCTGCCTGGCGGGCGCCCTGGTGATTATTTTCGCCCCCCGCGGCGAGTGATGCCGTAATCGGCCGCAGGGCGGCGGGGGGGGGGGGGCGTCAGGCGATTCCGGTGGCTACCACCGAAACCCGCATCTTGCCGGCCAGGGCGTCGTCGAAGGTGGATCCGAAAATGATGTTGGCCTCGGCGGCCACTTCCTCGCGGATGCGGTTGGCGGCCGAGTCCACCTCGAACAAGGTCATGTCCATGCCGCCGGTGATGTTGATCAGGACGCCCTTGGCCCCCTTTATGGAGGTGTCGCCCAGCAGCGGGTTGGAGATGGCGGCCTCGGCGGCGTCGATCGCGCGCTTTTCGCCGGCGGCCTCGCCGGTGCCCATGATGGCCTTGCCCATTTCGCTCATGACGATGCGGATATCGGCGAAATCCAGGTTGATCAGGCCGGGCATCACCACCAGATCGGTGACGCTGCGCACCCCGGAATTGAGCACGCCGTCGGCCATCTTGAAGGCGTCGGCGAAGGTGGTGCGCTCGGTGGCGACGCGGAACAGGTTCTGATTGGGGATGATGATCAGGGTATCGAGCTCTTCTTGCAGGGCTTCAATGCCGAGATCGGCGGTGTGCATGCGGTGCTTGCCTTCGAAGTGGAACGGCTTGGTCACCACGCCGATGGTAAGGATCCCCTGTTCGCGGGCGGCCCTGGCGATGACCGGTGCCGCGCCCGACCCGGTGCCGCCGCCCATGCCGGCGGTGATGAACACCATATGGGCGTCGCCGATCAGGTCTTGGATGTCTTCGAGACTTTCTTCCGCGGCGGCGCGGCCCACGTCCGGGCGCGAACCGGCGCCCAATCCCTGGGTAACCCGGCCGCCGAGTTGGATGCGTCGCTCGGTCAGGCTCAGCCCCAGCGCCTGGGCGTCCGTATTGGCGACGATGAATTCCACGCCCTCGATCTTGGACTGGATCATGTTGTTGACGGCGTTGCCGCCGGCTCCGCCGACGCCGATCACCACTATTCTCGGACGGACTATCGTCATCGCACCATCACCGCCGATAAGACATGCGCCGCGTGTCCAGCCTCATCAGCCGATCCGCAGGGCGCGCAGCACGTTCCCGCCCCGCCACTGGTGAAAGCGATACCACAGCAAAACGATGACGGCCGCCGCATAGACATAGGGTTCGCCGTTTTCGTGATTGGCGGCAAGGATGAAGTGGAGCGCCACCAGGGCGTTGATCACATAAGTAGCACTGTGCAGTTTCTTCCAGCGCTTGCCGCCGATCCGCTTGATCTGGCTGTTGGCCGAGGTGAAGGCCAGTGGAATCAGCAGCGCGAACGCCACCAGACCGAGCAAGATGAACGGCCGCTTGTAGATGTCGCCCATCATGTCGCCCAGATTGAGCGCCCATTCCAAGGCGATATAGGCCAAGACGTGCATCACCGCGTAGAAAAAGGCGAACAGCCCGATCATGCGCCGGTATTTGGCCAGGGTCTTGATGCCGGTGATTTCCTGGACCGGACGCATGGCCAGGGAAATAATCAAGAAGGTGAAGGCCCAATCGCCGAGATAGCGGTTGACGAAGCCGACGGGGGCCTCGCCCAGGGACCCGTTGGAGATATAGCCCTCGATGACGCTGCGTCCCACCAGCCAGACGAAGGGCAACGCGGCGGTCAGGAACACTAGCGGCTTCCAATCCACGGTGCGGGCCGATTTCAGATGATGGTCGCAGGTTTCGTCGATGCCGTTGGCCAGCAGCCAGGCGGCGTAAAGGGTCACCAGCATCTTGCCCGTTCCCATCAAGATGAACGGGGCGCGGGGGCCGAGGGCGTCGAAATAATAGCCGCCGCTTTGGACCAGCATGACGGTTCCCAGGCCGCCGACCAGATAACCGGCTCCCACCATGGCCCCCAGGATCGGCTTGGGCGAGGCGTCCACGGTCAGAACCTGAAGGGTCACGAAACATCCCGCATGGCCGATTCCCACCATCAGCAGCGGCAGCGCCACCAGCCAGTTGAAGGGATTGGCGAACATGCCCAGCCAGATATAGCCCAGCGCCGCCAGGGACAGGCTGGCGCCGATGGCGGAAATGCGGCTGTGCCGTTCTATGAAGCTGCGCCATAGCGGCACCGCCGCCAGCACCGCCAGCCCCAGCAGGCCGATCATCACGGCGGCATGGGCGGTGGCGAAGGTGCGGGTCACCCCCACCAGATCGGAAACGGAAATGCACCACAGCGAGAAGAACAGGCTGAGGATGATCACGTCGGCGCGGGTGTAGAAGGCGGCGGCGAAGGCCAGCTGCATGCGCGGATCGCTGGTGATCACCGTCCAGACCTGCCGCAGCGGATGTTCGTCGTCTCCCGAGGCCGGCTGGGGCGGGGCCACGTCCCGCAGATTGCGCCGTGTCAGCTGGAAACCGGCGATTCCGGCCAGCAGCGGCAGGCACATGATGAGGAAGACGCCGCCGGGATAATCGGCCATCTGCATGACGATGGCGGCCAGCATGGTGCCGCCGAACACCATCATGAAGACCAGATTCCCCATGAGGCGCGGCCGGTTGGCGCGCGACGACACATCGCCCACCAGGGTGGACAGCTGCAACTGGACGGTATCGGCGCCCACGGTCAGCAGTACCCGGGTCAGATAGAACAGCACCAGACCGGCGGCGCCGAAGGCCAGTCCTACCTGAAGGCTGAGCAGCGATACCGCCGCGCCGACCACGGCGATCAGGAAGCCCAGGGCGATGATCCGCACCCGGCCGATGCGATCGGACAGCAGGCCGAACCAGCCCACACAGACGATGGAGACGATTTCCGCCACCACCTGGATATCGGCGTTGACGGCGCCTTCCTTTTCGAAGGCGATGCCGAAGATCTTGTCCAGCAGCAGGGGCTGGATGGAAATGGACAGCGCCGCCATCAGGGCGCCCACGGTCATCAGCAGATAGATGATGTTCCATTGGGTGGGGGCGAAGTCGGCCGCCGTCGTCCCCTTGGCCGGAGCCTCAGCGTTCCTCGGCATCCATGCCTCCCGCATTCGCCCAAAGGCCGTTGAGGTGATTGTCGCGCAAGGCGCAGATTTCGCCGTTGGCCATGACGCTCATGGCGTAATCCAGTCCTGCGGCGGCTTGGGTCGGATCGCGGAAGGCGGTGCCCTTGACGAACATGCCGGGACGAACCACGCAGCCCTCGGCCTGCAGATACCAGCGCGGGGCCAGGTCGATCCAGATGGGCGGATTGATGCCGTCGTTGATCTGGATGTAGATGTCGCCCCAGACCGAGCGGGCTCCGGCTCCGGCGATGCTCACGACCTTGCCCTGATAGCGGAAGGGCACCATCCGTTCGTGGGCTTCGTTGCCCAGGGGGACGGCGGCGGGGGCCGGAGCCACCGCCAGGGCCACGCTCACCGCCTCGGGCAGGGGCATGCCCGGTGTGACCGCAGCCGGAAGCGGCGCCGCCTTGGCGCCCTTGGCGACGCTGCCTTTCTTCACGATGGTGTGGCAGCTGGCGCAGGGCATTTTTTCGCGGCCGTCCACATGGGGCGCCGGGGTTCCCTGGACGATGGGCAGGGTTCCCGATCCCGGTCCGGTGCCGATGGCCGGGGGGGTGACGATGTGGCAGCTGGAGCAGACCATCTTCTCGCGGCCGTCGCGATGGGGGGCGGGCATTCCGGCGACGATGGGCGGGGCCAGATCGTAGGTGTGGTCCTCCCAGGGATTGGCGTTGAACACGGCGGTCAGAACCAGGGCCATGCTGAAGGCAATGCCCAGCGCCATGATCCAAACCGCGATATTGGGATGTGTAACGGCCTTACTGCTCACGGGGACTCGATCGATGGCAAAGTGTTTAACCGGTTTGTGCTTTGGCGTCGGGGGTGGCCGCTTATAAGAACGGCTCCAAACTGTCGAGGCGGAAGTTTCTCATATCCCGGTTCGGAATGGAATGACCATAGCCCATCAGTCCATGCCGGAATCGGGCGCGGTTTCCGTCCAGACGGGGCTTCCGTCGATCAGGAAGTGTTCGGCTAGGGCTTTTTCCAAGGCCCACAACTCGCCGTCCTCGAAGACGATACGGACGAGGTCGTTGGGATCGCAGGCGGCCACCAGCGAGCGGATCTCGCGGGCTTCGCGCAAGATCTTGGAAATCTGCTGGCGGACGCTTTCGGTGTCCTCGGCGCAACGGCGCAGCTGTTCCGAGCGGTTGACCGCTTCTTGGACCAAGCTGCGGAAAAAGACGTTCTTGTCGCCGGCGAAATAGGCTGTGGTCAGGGTCGAGATGAATTTCCGCGTTCCGTCCCGGTCGCCATGGGCGGCGTTCAGATGTTCGGTCAGCACCTGGGTGGCGGTCATGGACAGATCGTTGAGGGCCAGCCCCAGAACCTCGGCCAAGGCCCGCATGCGGTCGATCCGCTGCGACGGGTCGAGGCCGGGGGCCGCCGGCGCGACGGTGCGGCTTTGGGCGATCTGGGACAATTCCTGGGTGATCTCTTGCGACAGCACCCGCTGGGAGCGCAGCTCATCGACGATGCCGTCGCGGCTGTCGCGGGTCACCTGGACCAGCTGGGCGGTGGCCGAGGCCTGGGCCTCCAACTGGGCGGCCACCGCCTCGCGATGCTCGCGGAACAGCTGGGCCAGCAAGGTCATGGCCTCGTCGGTGCCGGATGCCTGCGCGGGCGCGGCAAGGGCGCGGCCCTCCTGGTTCAGCCGGATCAGCTGGGTGGTCGCTTCCACCTGGGCCTCCACCTGGGCGGCGATGGCGGCGCGATGCTCGCGGAACAGGTCGGCCAGCATGGCCACGGAGCCCTCCGACGACACATCGTTCCGGGACAGGGTGGTCACCTCGGATTTCAAGGTGTCCACGCTTTTCACGATCCGCGAGAGCATGAGAATCAGGACGGTCAGTCCGATCGGCAAGGCGATGGACAGCAGCACGATGAAGAATTCATGGGGAAGCATGGTGAAGAGATTTTTCCAACCATTGAAAATGGTCAGATAGACGATGGACAGGACAGCCCAAATGACCGCGCCGATCAAGGCCGCGCGGGAGGCGGAATTCAACTTGCCGAAGGCTGCCTTGTTAAACCCCATCAACATAAGGACATCTCCCATGATGGCCGCAATCGCCATCCCAATGCGCCGCCCCGCAGGCGTTCCCCTTATAGTAACAGCAAGGCGAACGGCGGGATACCTTCGAAACAATCCATTGATATGGGTTGGGCGTCGATGCGTCAATGACTGAAATTGCGTATGATTATCACAATCCTATGCTTCGTCAACACGATGCTGCATTGTTGAACATGGCGGTGTACATGGCGGCGGCATTATGCTATCGCCCGAAATCAGGGTTTGTCCGGTCCTTGATGGGCCGGCGACAGTGATCGGCGGGCAGGAGGCAAGCATGAGCTATTCCCAGGAAATCAGCAGGGAGTGCAAGGGAGTCTTCTTGTTCCTGGTCGATCAGTCCCGATCCATGAACAAGCCCTTCGGTCCCGATCGGTCGGGAAAGATGGTCAGCCGCGCCGAGGTGGTGGCCAATGCCTTGAACGGCACCTTGGAGGAACTGGTCAACCGCTGCATGCGCGATGAAGGCGTGCGCGATTATTTCGACATCGGGATCATCGGCTACGGCCGCACCAATCGCCCGGAATTCTGCTGGCGCGGCGGCTTGGCGGGTCGTCGGCTGGTTCCCATTCCGGAAGTGGCGGCCAAGGCCGAGATCGAGGAAGTAGAGATCGAAACCGAGATGCGCGGGCAGGTGCTGATCGAGCGCATCACCTTGTCGCGCTGGATCGATCCGGTGGGAGTGGACAGCACCCCCATGAACGCCGCGTTCGGTTTGGCCCATGCCACCTTGGCGGAATGGGTGCGCAACAATCCGGATTCGTTCCCGCCGGTGGTCATCAACATTACCGACGGCATGGCCAACGACGTCAATTCCGATGCCGAGCTTCTGGCCACGGCGCGCAAGCTGACCGGGCTGAAGACCGGCGACGGCAATGTCTTGCTCATCAACTGTCATATCGCGGGCGGCAGCGATGCATCGGTGGTGTTCCCCGCTTCGGCGGCGGAACTGCCCCGCGACCCCTATGCCAAGCTGCTGTTCGAGATGTCGAGCGAATTGTCCAATCGCCATCGCGCCGTCATCTGCGAAATCTTCGACCGTGACCCCGGCCGCACCCCTTCCATCAAGGGCATGGCTTTCAACGCCGATGCCGTGGCGCTGCTCAAGCTGCTGGATATCGGCACCCGTCAGGCCATCGGCCTGTCGGTGGCCATGGAGCCCTTCACGCCGCCGGGAATCGAGGCAGAATCCCTGATCGAGGATTCCTTCGTGCTGGAAGAACCATCCGTGCGGATCGAATATGGCGATCAAGGCTGATCCGCCCTTGATCCGGCGCGCTACCCCCATGCTCACTTGGACAGCCCAGGGCCGCTCGATCGTCAAGCCCCGCAACGACAGCTATGCCGATGGCGACAGGCTGCGGTGGCGGCAAAACGAAGACCGGCTACGGCTGGCCCGGATTCCCAACGGCCTGCTGGCCGCCGTCTCCGACGGAGCCGGAGGGGCGGGGCTGTTCTGCGGCCCCTGGGCCGAAACGCTGGTGAGCCGTCTGCCCAAGACCCCCATCGCTGGGGTGAATGCGCTGAACCAGTGGATGGACGGGTTCTGCCTGGGCTTTCGCTCGGAATATGCCGCCTTGTCCAAAGCCACTCCCGCCCGGCACAGCAAATTCATCCGGGAAGGCTCGTTCGCCACGCTGGCGGCCGGCTGGCTCGTCCATCGCCTGGGCCGGGTCCGGCTGCGATGGATGGGCTATGGCGACAGCCAGATGATGGTGTTCGACCGCACCGGCCGCCAGCCTGTCCTGGCGGCCTGTTATCCAGCCTCGTTGTCGGCGCTGGACCGTGCGCCCCTCTTGCTCAACTGGAAGGATCTGCCGCACGATTCCGGATTCCATGCCGGGGAAATGGTATTGCCGGATCGGGCGACGGTGGTGCTGGCGTCGGACGGGATCGGCCAGTATCTGCTGCTGCGGACCCTGGCCGGTCAGCCCCGCCCCGCGGCGGCGGCGGGGCTGGTGGGAGAATTCCAGCGGCTGTCTGGCACCGGCGAGAGCAAGCTTGGCAAGGCCGCCCGTGCCCATCGCGCCACGCCGGGGCCCGGCCTGTCCGCCGAGCTGACGGCCCTGCGCGATTGCCTCAAATCCGATCAAGCCTTCGCCGAGCAGGTCCGCGCCCTGTGCGGCAAGGGGCTGCTGGCCAATGACGATTGCACGTTGATCATGATCGACGTCGATCTTGCCCGGTCCCGGTGATTCGCCATGCCGTTTCCCCTGATCAACGATTACAAGGCGGCCATCGCCAACGCCAAAGGGCGTTTCGCGACCCTGGACGTCCGGCCGCATCTGGATGCCCGCTGCAGCCCGGTCTTCCTGGCGGGAAACTTCGCCGGGGTGTTCAAGATGGTGACCCCGGAGGGGGAGCATGTGGCGGTCAAGTGCTTCACCCGCGAAGTCTCGGATCTGCCGCGCCGCTATGCCGCCGTGGCCAAGTTCTGCCGGACCGCCCAATGCCCCTATGTGGTGCCCCTGCGGTTTCTTCCGGCGGAGGTCTTCGTGACCTCCAGCGTCGCCCCCCATGCCGATTACGCGGTGGTGACCATGCCCTGGGTCGATGGTCGGGGCCTGGGGGCCGTCGTCCAGATCCTGTGTCAGCGGGAAAACGCTCCCGCCCTGGCCGGATTGACCCGGGCGTGGAGTCGTCTGTGCCTGGATTTGCTGCAACGGGGCGTCGCCCATGGCGATCTGAAGCACGACAACGTCCTGGTCGGACAGGACGGCGCCCTGAAGCTGATCGACTATGATTCCATGTATCTGCCGGAGTTGAAGGGGCTGGCCTCGACCATACTGGGGGGCGTCAATTTCCAGCACCCCCGGCGTGAGGTCCGGCATTTCGACGGGACCATCGACCATTTTTCCATGCTGGTGATTTTGCTGTCCCTGCGGGCCTTGACCTTCCAGCCCGATTTGCTGAAGCGTCATCACAACGGCGAGAATCTCGTCCTGACCAAAAGCGATTTCACCCGGCCGGACAGTTCGGATCTGTTGCGGCAATGGGCGCTCAGCCCGGACTTCCATGTCCGCGACTGGACGGAACATCTGATCAAGGCTGCCAAGGCTCCTATGATCAGGATCACCGCCATGGAAGCCCTATTGAAGGCGGCGGCAAAAGTCGAGGCCGTTCCGGCCAAGCCACCCACCAAACGACTTCTCTCATTTTTTTCCTGAGGGCGCAGCAGCCATTGGATTTGACCGGATCGACGAGGGTCTGCTAGTCATAACCTCGGTCGCCGACAAATGCCTGAGCCGTCGGTAAGCCCTCAAGCATGGTCGGGGCCGCCGCCTTGTCGGAGGTTTTGCTAGGCGTTAGCAGCAATTTCACCGGCAATCCACGCACGTCCACGATGGTATGGATTTTGGTGCTCAGTCCTCCACGAGAACGGCTGATGGCGATATCCGTGCCCCCTTTTTACCCCCAGCGGCATGCTGCTGGGCGGGGCACGACCTCCCACATAGAGTCTTGTCAGGAGGGGGGGATCTGCGCTATTGAAGATGCGAGCTAATCGCACTATTTAATTGCGCTGGGTATTCCAATGAAGAAGATTGCCAGTTTGTCGAACGTTTTGGCTGGAGCCCTTGTCCTTCCCTCCCTCGTCCTTGCCGTATTACCTGCCGTTGCAGATGAAGTCACTCCTGAGGTAGAAAAGGGGTTCTGGGATCGTGAGAAGCTGACCGGCGATTGGGGGGGGATTCGCACGGATCTGGCCGACAGGGGCGTCGAGTTGACCGCTACCTACACCGCAGAAACCCTTGGCAATCCCTCGGGCGGCATCAAGCGGCGCGCTGTTGGCGCGGCCCTTCTGCAAGGTGATCTGGACGTCAATCTGGATAAGCTGGTTGGGTGGCAGGGCGGCAAAATCCACGCTACAGCCTTCCATATCCAGGGCCGTCAGCTGACCTCCAACTTTATCGGCGGCCTGATCCCGGTCTCCAGTGTAGAGGCTGCGCCTTCCACCCGTCTGTTCTCGCTGTGGTTCGAGCAAAGCGTGCTCGATGACAGGGCTTCCCTGCGCTTCGGTCAGATCCCCATGCAGGAGGAGTTCTTCACCAGCACCTACGCGGCCTATATGGTGAACAGCGCTTTCGGCTGGCCAGCCATCTATGCCGCCAACATGCCATCGGGCGGTGGCGGCTATCCCCTGGCTAACATGGGCACCCGCCTGAAGGTCAAGCCCACCGAAGAGATCAGCCTGATGGCCGCTGTATTCTCCGGCAACGTGGCGCCTGGCACCAATGTGGGCAACGATGCCCAGAAGCGCAATCGCAGCGGCACGGATTTCTCCTTCGGTTCTCCCCCGGTATGGTTCGGTGAGGCTGCCTATTCCATCAACCAGGACAAGGACTCGCCAGGACTGCCGGCGACTTTCAAGCTGGGAGGCTGGTATTACAACGGCCGGACTGCCGATCAGCATTTCGACAATACCGGCCGGTCCCTGGGCAGCGGCGCCAGCTCGGGCGTCGCCCGGAATCTGCATGGCAACTGGGCCGTTTACGGCATCGTCGATCACATGCTGTGGAAGCGCGAAGGCACGGTGGACAGCGGGGTCGGCGCCTTCTTCCGCACGACATACATGCCTGACGACCGCAATCAGATGTCCTATTGGCTTGATACCGGCCTGACCCTGAAGGGGACCTTCGAGGGGCGTGATGACGACATCACCGGCATCTCGTTCGCCTATGGCAAGATGAGTGACGAACTGGCGTCGCGCGATGCCGATGCTCGCCGCTTTGGCACCGCCACCGCGCCGGATCACGATTTCGAATCCGTGGTCGAGATCATGTACAGCTACGCCGTCACCCCTTGGTGGTCCGTTACCGGTTTTGGCCAGTACCTGTTCCATCCGGGCGGCACCACCACCTTGCCCGAGAACAGCTCCAAGACCATTCCCGATGCCAGCGTGCTGGGCCTCAGGACCTCTTTCAAGCTTTAGCCGTTTTCGTGCCGGCCCTGGACAGCCAAAAAATCATCCAGGGCCGCGATACCATGTTTCAGAGGAGTCGTCCCGTGGCGCAGCAGATGAATTCCGACACTCTCACCCTTGCCGACCTTCGTCCCGAGCAGCAGGGTGAGATCGTCAAGATCGAAACCGAGGACGGCGTTTTCAAGCGCCGCATGCAGTCTCTTGGCGTCGTGGCCGGTACTCCCGTCACCTTGGATCGTTCGGCCCCGTTAGGTGATCCGCGCATCTACAGCCTGATGGGCTACAGCCTGGGCCTGCGCAATGCCGAGGCCCAGCAGATCCGCATCCGCGTCAAATAATCACCCCACCGACCTCGATCCAAGGGTAGCCGCACATGAAATCCCCCGTCACCGTGGCACTGGTGGGTAACCCCAATGCCGGTTCCACCAGCTTGTTCAATGCCCTGACGGGCGCCCAATCCGCCGTCGCCAACTATCAGCGGGTGACGACCTCTTTGAATGTGCGCGAGATCACCCATGGCGGGGTTCCCTTACGCATCGTCGATGTGCCGGGCATTTTTTCCACCTCGTCGCAATCGCCGGAGGAGAAGGTCGGCTGCGACTATATCCACGGCGAGGAACCCGACATCATCGTCAATGTGCTGGATGCCGGCCATCTGGACCGCAGCCTGTTCCTGACCACCCAGTTGATCGAGACCGGGCTGCCCCGCATCACCGTGCTGAACATGATGGACGAGGTCCGGCGGGCCGGTATTCGCATCGACACCGTCCTATTGGCCTCGGCCCTTGGATCGCCGGTGGTGGAGACCTGCGCGCTGAAGAAGGAGGGCATCGACGCCCTGCTGGACGCGGTGGCGGCCATGGCCTCGACAACTCCCGCCGCCGCCACGTTACGGCTGCACTATGACAGCCATCTTGAGGCGGCCATCGAGCGCGTCCAGCAGCATCTGTCCAAGCTGCACCCCCAGGAGCTGAGCCCGGTGCGCTCGCGCTGGCTGGCCATCAAGATGCTGGAAGGCGACGACGAGGTTCTGCGCCACGAAAGCAACCATGTCGAACTGGTCGAGGAGATCAAGGGCGAGCAGACCGCCCTGGCCCACGAGCATGATGAAGACACCGCCGGCCTGTTGGCCTCGGCCCGCTTCGCCTTTTCCAACGGCCTGCTGCGCGAAGTCCGCCAGCAGGAGAGCGATCCCACCGCCGGGTTCAAGCTGACCCGTATCCTCGACGATTTCTTCCTGAACCGCACCCTGGGCCTGCCTTTGCTGCTGGGCATCTTGTGGGTGATGTTCGAGGCTACGTTCACCCTGGGCGCCATTCCCACCGACTGGATCAAAGCGGGGGTTCAGGTTTCCACCGAGCTCGTGGACAAGACCCTGCCCGAGGGCATGTTCCATGATCTGGTAGTCAACGGCGTCATGGCCGGCGTCGGCGGAACCATCGTATTCCTGCCCAATATCGTCATCCTGTTCTTCTTCATGGCCATCCTCAGCGGCACCGGCTATCTGGCCCGCGCCAGCTTCCTGATGGACCGGGTGATGCATCATTTCGGCCTGCACGGTACCACCCTGATCCCCATGGTGGCCGGGTTCGGCTGCAATGTCCCCGCCGTCATGGCCACCCGCGTCATCACCAATAAGCGGGCGCGGCTGATCGCCATGCTGATCGCGCCGTTCATGAACTGCTCAGCCCGCCTGCCGGTCTTCATCCTGTTCGCCGGAGCTTTCTTCGCGGATATCGCCGGCACCGTGGTCTTCGCCATGTATATGCTGTCCCTGGTCGCCGCCATGGTGTCGGCGGTGTTGCTGAACCGCATCATCCCGGGCAGCGGTGGTGACGCCTTCGTGATGGAGCTACCGCCCTATCGTCTGCCGACACTGCATTCGGTGCTGCACCATATGTGGGACAGCGCCCAGGGCTTTGTCGCCAAGGTAACCGGCGTCATCCTGGTGGGTTCTATCGTGATCTGGTTCCTCCAGGAATTCCCCCGCGATATCACCTATTCCCAGGATTTCGAGACTGTCATCGCCGAACAGACCGCGCTTCCCGACAGCCCAGAAAAGGAAACAGCGCTGAAGACGCTGAAAAGCGCCCAGGCGCAGGAGAAACTGGAAAAGAGCTATCTGGGGCGTTCGGCCATCGCGGTGACGCCGCTATTCCAGCCGCTGGGCTTTTCCTGGCGGGATTCGGCGGCCATCATGACCGGCTTTGTCGCCAAGGAAGTGGTGGTGGCGACCTATGCCGTCATCTATGCCCAGGAGAAGGGGTCGGACCAGCTGACCGAGACCTTGAGGGGCGCCATGCCGCCCGCCACGGCCATCGCCTTCATGATCTTCACCTTGCTCTACGCGCCTTGCCTGTCCACCATCGCCATCATCGGCAAGGAGGCGCAGAGCTGGCGTTGGGCCGGGTTCTCGGTGGCCTATTCCCTGACCTTCGCCTGGCTGCTGGCCCTGGCCGCCAGCCGCATCGGCGGGACTTTCCTGTAGGGCTTGTTCCGGTGGCGGAGTTACTCCGCCACCTCTTGATGAAAGAAGCGTTGCGCCATGGCTTGGGGATCACTCTGGGATATAGGCGCCATTACCGTCGTGGGAGCGGGGGCGGCCTTCGTGGTCATCCGTCATCTGTGGCGGATGTGGCGGCCGTCCGACGGAGCGTCGTGTGGCGGCGGATGCAGTTGCGGCGCCAAGAGAAACGGCGGCCGCGCCGATTGCGGCTGACCCCCGCCATGGGGATGCGGCAATGATCTCTCGCGATCAACTGCCTCGGAACGGCAGGCTGAAGATCGGTATTCTGCTGGGGCTGGCTGCCGTGGCCATGGGCATTATCGAAATTGTCGATAACGGCCCCGCCTTGCTGTGCGGCACCCTCGATTGGTGGCGCCGGATGTGACCAGAAACGCCCCACAAAAACGCCAACGCCGAGATGACCCCATGGAGTCATCTCGGCGCGGCGGATCCGTTCAGCAGTCTCAGATACGGTCGGCGATATATCCGACCAGCGGCAGCTTCCAGGCGCGGCGGAACGCCACCGAGGCCAGCCCGGCCACCGACAGCACGAGAACCAGCATGGACGAGAAGCCGAAGAACCACTTTCCGATGCCGGGAATTTCCAGGACGAACATGGAAAGGACCGCGATCATCCACAGCACCAGCCCTTGCTTGGCATGGAACTGAACGTATTCGTCATCCTTATTGCGCATCAAAGCGGCTCAGGCGCTCGATGACCTGGCGCGGCTTCTGGGTGGTGGCGGCATTGTCCAGCCAGATCAGCGGCTTGCCGTGAACCTGTTCTTGGAGAATGGGAAAGTCGCGTTTGACCGAATGGGCATCAAAGGCGCCGCCATGGGCGCTGGTGCCCCGAAGGTCGGGGACCAAGTCCGGGCGCAACTCGATGCCGAGGCTGGATTGCGGTATGGAAGCGGGCGCGGGCGCGGGCGCTACCGGCTCGGCCCGGCTGGACACGCCCTGGGCCTCATCGACGAAATAGAGCGGTGCCGAGGGCACCGAGGCGGGCAGGGTGAACGGGCCGGGCGACGGCGCGGCCTGGGGCAGGGCGGGAATCGGCTGGTTCAGACTGCTTTGCACCGGAGCGATGTCAGTGGCAGGCCGCGTATCGTCTAAAAAGGAATAGCCGTCGTCCGGCCGGGCCTGGGGCGCACCCGTGGGCACGGACGGCAGGTTGGGGATCGAGGCATCGGGAATCTCGGGCGAGCCACCCGGCACCGAAGGATCGGCCCCGTGACCGGCCCCGTGATCGGGTGGTACCAGGGCGATGATGCTGCCCAGCAGATTGGGCAGACTGCGCAGATCGCCTTCACCGGGAAAGACGGTCGGAGGGAAGGCGGCGGGATTGCCGGGCGGTGCTGCGGGCGCGGCAGCCAAAGGCCCGATTTGGGGCATCTGCGGCACCGGCGTGACGTTGCCCACCGAAGGGGGCGCGGGAACGCCCGGCGGCACGAATCCCCCGGTGGGGGCTGCCTCGATCACGGGCACCGATGGCGGTGCCACGCCGATGGAGGGCAGCGACTGACCCGGCTGGGCGGCGAACAGGGCGTTGGCCATCTGGGCGATCAGCCGGGCATCGGGTGCGCCAGCAAAGCCCGCTTGCGGCTCCTCCCATTCCCCGGCGGGCAGCGCCGCCGGGGAGGGAGAGGTCGGCAGCTCGAGAGAGAGCGGCTGGGTCATGCGAACTTCTTGTCGTAATCGAAGTAGTGATCGACCTCGACGTCTTCCAGAACCGCCAGCGCATCCTCGGTCAGCACGGCGGCCGAGCAATACAGCGAGATCAGGTAGGACGCGATGGCCTTGCGGTTGATGCCCATGAAGCGTACCGACAGTGACGGCGACACTTCGCCCGGCACGCCTGGCTGGAACAGGCCGACCACGCCCTGCTTCTTTTCGCCGGTACGGACCAGCAAGATATTGGTCCTGCCGCCGCCCTTCTTGCCCTCAGCCGAGATGGTCAGCTTATCGCTGGGCACCAAGGGCAGGCCACGCCAGGTCAGAAAGGGGGTGCCGAACAGATTGACGGTGGGCGGCGGCACGCCGCGCTTGGTGCATTCGCGACCGAACGCCGCGATGGCCTTGGGATGGGCCAGGAAGAAGGACGGCTCCTTCCACACCTTGGAGATCAGTTCGTCGAGATCGTCGGGGGTGGGGGCGCCCTTGCGGGTCTTGATGCGCTGGGACTTGGCGGCATTGGTCAGCAAGCCGTATTCGGCGTTGTTGATCAGCTCGAACTCCTGCTTCTCCTTCACCTTTTCGATCAACAGGCGCAGCTGCTCCTGAATCTGGTCGATGGGGTGGGAATAAAGATCGGAGACGCGGGTCTGAACGTCGAGAACGGTGGTCACCGCGTTCAGCGAGTATTCGCGCGGGTTCTCTTCGTAGGGCACGAAGCTTTCCGGCAGGTCAGCGTCGTTGCGCGGGCTGCACTTGACGTCGGCGGAGGCTTCGGCGCCGCTTTCCTTGACCCGGTTCAGGCGGTAGATGCCAGCCTCCACCGGCGTCCAGGGCAGGAAGGACACCAGCCAGCGCGGCGTGATGCCCGACCATTGGGCGCGGGTTTTGGTGGCATTTGCGAGCTGACGGGCCGCCTGCTCGTTCAGGGTGCGGCGAATCTCGGTATCCTCGGACATTCAGTCGTCTCCATGAAATGTCTAGTTGGTGGTCAGGGATTCCAGCGCCTGGGTGATGGCGCCGATGCCGGTGCTGCGCAGCGGCTTGAACGGCTTCTCGAAGCGGCGGCACAGGTCCTTGACCTTGCTTTGCGCCTGATGGCTGACGCAGCCCACCGGGAACAGCACGGCGTCAGCGCGCTCCAGGTGGTTGGCCAGCTTGGTCATGCTCTGCTCGACGCCTCCATCGTGGTGGACGAAGCCGCCGCCGCGCTCCTCCACCAGGCGGCGCAGATGGGCGACGTGCTGGTGGCGGCCGCCCACGTAGAGGATCAGGCGGCCGGAGAGATCGAAGGTATCCGTGGCTTGGGAGGACATGCGGGAGGCTCCTCTCAGATGGAGTAGTCGAACGATTCGTAGGACAGCGCCTTCAGGATCTCTTCCTTGGTGCGCAGGGTTTCGGGGTCGTTGGTGGTGCGGATGATGCGGGCCGGAATTCCGGCCACGGTGGAGTGGGGCTCGACCGCCTTCAGCACCACCGATCCGGCGGCGATGCGCGAATGCGCCCCGATCTCGATATTGCCCAGAATCTTGGCCCCGGCCCCGATGATGGCACCCTGGCGGACCTTGGGGTGGCGGTCGCCGCTTTCCTTGCCGGTGCCGCCCAGGGTGACGTTCTGGAGCAACGATACGTCGTCTTCCACCACGGCGGTCTCGCCGACCACCAAGCCGGTGGCATGGTCGAGGAAGACGCCCTGGCCGAAGCGGGCGGCCGGATGGATGTCGGTCTGGAACACGTCGGAGGAGCGGCTTTGCAGATAGAGCGCGAAGTCACGCTCGCCCCTGTTCCACAGCCAATGGGCGAGGCGATGGGTCTGCACCGCGTGGAAACCCTTGAAGTACAGGAATGGCTCGATGAACCGCTGGGTGGCCGGGTCGCGGTCCAGAACGGCGGCGATGTCGGCCCTGAGCGCCTGGGCGATGGAGCGGTCGGCCGTGACGGAGCGGGCAAAGGTCTCGGTCAGCAGCGGCAGGGTCACCACTTCGTTCTTCAGGCGCTGCGAGATGCGATGGAAGACCGCGGACTCGAAACTGGGCTGTTCCAGGATGGAATCGATGAAAAGCCGTCTCAGCACGGGGGTGCGGGCCAGGGCCTCTTCCGCTTCGTGGCGCAGTTCGGCCCACAGGCCGTCGGCGAAATCGGCGGACTCGCGATCCTGGTTGATGATCAGCGTCAAGCGCCCCGGGGTCGGCTGTGTCATGTTTTCTGTCCCCCTCGCTACATCTCGCCAGAACAATTACATCATAAATCTACTAGATCAATAGGAAAATATCGCAAGCGCGCTATGCGCCTCTATATGTAATTTATCTACTAGGAAAATAGATAATGCTAGGCGAGGATATCCGTCCGGTACCCGTTTTCGGAGTACCGCTCTGCCAGGGGAGCGACCGGAATGAGCTTCGTGACGAACAAGGACGGTTCGGCGATCCAATTCGAGCAACTGATCGCCCAATTCGAGGAACAGGGCGGCGACTCCCCGCTTCTCGAGCATTGCGTGCATTTCGAGGATTCCGGCGCCGTCGGACGCTATGGAAATCTCAGCCTGCGATCCGCGTTCCAGCCCCTGTTCCAGGCCGATTCCATGCGGGCGGTGGCCCACGAGGCATTGCTGCGTGTCGAAGACGACCGGCAGCGCTCCCTGTCACCCGAACAGGCGTTCCGTACACCCAAGTCTCCAGAGCGGATCGTCCATTTCGACCGTCTGTGCCGCACCATCCACGCCATCAATTTCGCCGCCCAGGCCGAGCCGGACGCCGTTCTTTACCTTAACGTCGATGGACGTCATCTCCTCAACGTCCGAGGCGGGACCCACGGCACGTTCTTCGAGGCTCTGCTCGGCCATTGCGGCCTGAGGCCGGGCCAGGTGGTGCTGGAAATCCTGGAATCGCGCATCAATGATTTCGACCGCCTGATCGAGGCCATCGCCGCCTATCAGCGGCGGGGCTTTGGCATCGCCATCGACGATTTCGGATGCCGCAATTCCAATTTCGACCGGCTGTGGCGTCTGTCGCCCGATATCGTCAAGCTCGACCGCAGCCTGATCGTCCAATCCACCGGTAACCCCCGTGCCCGCAAGATCCTGCCCAAACTGGTGGAAATCATCCACGACCTGGGCGCCCGCGCGGTTTGCGAGGGAATCGAGACGGTGGCCCAGCATTCCTTGGCTGTGAATGCCGGGGTGGACATGCTGCAGGGCTATCTCTACGCCCGGCCGGTCGACCGGCTGCAGCACCGCCCCACCTCGGCCGTGACTGGAACCGCCGACCTGTATCCACCGGGCTCTTGATCAGTCACCCGTATCAAGCTTCGACCGTCCGGCTGATGCCGCGGCCGCGCACGGGCGTATGCGTGATGCGGGGGCCTCGGGTGAAGGCGGCCCCGGTCACCAGCAGTGCCTTGAGTCCCCAGCCTGAGACCGCAGCCAGAATGCCGCCCATGATCGCCATGAACTCGGCGCCTGCAAGTCCCGCCAGGATCATGGCCAGTCCCGCCAGTTGCACGGAGCGCAGGACCCTGGCGGGGGGGGGACGCCAGGCAGTCCAGGGTTCCCGCAGGGGCCTTGCTGCGAATCAATCCCTGACGATAGGTCCGCCAGGCTCCTTCACGCGCCAGACCTGCGGCTGCGGCGGTGACGAGCCAGAGGGTGGTGGAATTGCCCAGAAGCAGAAACGCCCCCGTACCTTCCGCCAGCCCGGTGGCGATGATGAACCCGACGATTTCCGGCTGCTTCCAGGCGGGAATGCCGCGCGAGGCCTTCAAGATGCGGGCCTGACAGAAGAGAAAGCCGCCAGCCAGCACCAGGATCGGAAACAGCAGCGCAGAATGACCGGTGACGACGAAGCCCAATGTGCAAAGAGCCAGCGGCCCGGCCAGAATGCCTTCACGCGTCATCCACGATGTCTGGGGATGGAAGAAGACGTTCAGCGCCCGCCAGGGCTTGCCGATCTCCAGCCAGACCAGGGAAAGCCCGGCCATGACGAAGGCCGCGCCCGCCAGAAGGGGAAGGGTCGCATCAAGCCCGGCCAAGCTGGCCGCGCTGCCGACCAGGAGAAGGCCGCTTCCGGTGCCGCCGCCGATGAAATTGCCCGCCGCCCGCAGATCCCAGAAGCCCTGGCGTTTGGCCGTCGCGAATTGTCTCATAACGCCTCCCCAATGACCGATCTGGAGTCCCAGAGATAATAGAAGCCTGGTCCGGTTCCCTCGTCCTCGTGCATGCGGAACCACTGGTTCTCGGCCACCAGCTTCGAGACGGCACTGTCCGGGTCGTGGAGGTCGCCGAAGCGAAGCGCCCCCGACAGACAGGAATTGACGCAGGCCGGAGTGGCTTGCGGGTCGCGGCCGGGTGTCATGCCCGCCCTGGTGCCCGCATCGATGCGGTCGATGCAGAAGGTGCATTTGGTGGCCACGCCGATCTTGGCGGGATCGAAGCGCGCCCGTTCCGAGGCCACGGAGGACGGGCCATAGGCGAAATCGGCCTTATCCACCTTGTAGCGGGCCTCGTAGGGGCACGAGATGGCGCAGTAGCCGCAGCCGATGCAGATGTCGTAGTCGATGGTCACCAGCCCGTCGGCGCGCTTGCCCGTGGCGGTGGAGGGGCAGACCTCCATGCAGGGCGGTTCGTCGCAATGCTGGCAGCCGGTGGGCAGGAAGACCCGGCTGACCTCGGGATACTCTCCCGCCTCCAGGTCCAGAACGCGGCGCCACTGAACGCCGGGCGGCGTGCCGTTGGTCTCCTTGCACGACGCCGTGCAGGTCTGGCAGCCGACGCAGCGGCGCAGATCGGCCACCATGATGTAGCGGGTCATGACGGATCTCCGGCCAGGATGCGCCCGGTCCCGGCATAGAGCACATGGCCGCCGCCACGGGCAAAGCCGACCAGGGTCAGGTTCAGGCTGTCGGCCATGCGGATGGCCAGGGCGGTGGGGGCGCTGATGGCGGCCAGGATGGCGATACCGGCGGCGGCGGATTTCTGCACCATCTCGTAGCTGGCGCGGCTGGTGACCATGGCGGCGCCCTTGGCCGGATCGATCCCTTCGCGCGCCATGGCGCCGATCAGCTTGTCCAACGCATTGTGACGGCCCACATCCTCGCGGATCAGGGCCAGCGCGCCATCGGGCAGCGCCCAGCCCGCGGCGTGAGTCGCCCCGGTCAGGCGCATCAAGGGCTGGCTGGCGCTCAGATCCCGGAAGGCGGCATGCAGGGCGGGGGCGGAAATGGCGCCTCCGCCCTTGAGCGGCGCGATGGGGCGGAACACCTGGCTCAGGCTTTCCGCGCCGCACAGGCCGCAGCCGGTGCGGCCAGCCATATTGCGGCGGACCTGCTTCAGGCGGTGGAACGAGGCGGCGGCCACGGTGAGTCGAAGCACGATTCCCTCGCAGGAGGTCTCCTCCTCCATGTCCAGCAGGTCGCCGGGCCGGTCGATGATGCCCTCGGTCAGGCTGAACCCTAAGGCGAAATCCTCCAGATCGGTGGGCGAGGCCAGCATCACCGCATGGGACAGGCCATTGAATTCCAGGCAGACAGGAACCTCGGCGGCGGCGGCATCATGGTCGGCGACGCTTTCACCATTGCGCCAGCGCTCCACCCTGACGCTCTCCACCGCTGGCCCGTGGGCGGTACGCGCGAAATGGGCGCTCATGGGGCGTCTCCTGCCAGGGGGCCGTCCACCTTGGCGATGGCCACCCGCACCAGATCGGCGCCCGAGCCGGTGGCGTCGGTGAGTTCCAGCGACATCTGGGTGATGGTGTTCAGCGACGGAAAGTTAAGATCCTTGGCGAATGGGGTCTTCCAGTGCTGGAACTGGCCGGGGATGACCACCGTGTCGGGGCGGCAGCCCTGGACCAGGGCGGCGCGGCCGCGTGTTCGTCCCACCACCGAGGAGACCTCGACCCAGTCGCCCTGCTTGATCCCCAGCCGTTTGGCCGATGAGGCGTTGATGATCACCGAGCCGTGGCCGCGCAGATTGCCCGCCACCTCGTTCATGAGCGGGATACCCGCATTGTTGCCCGTGGTATAGGGCATGGTCTTGGTGGTGATGCCCCAGAAGGGGAAGTCGTCGGGATGGGCGCCCGCCCGCTCCACCGCTTTGACCCAACGGCCGGGAACGTCGTGCCAGTGGGGAATTCCTTGATATTCCTCCAACTGCTCGTCCCACCAGAAGATCCCGGCCTCGTGCAGGCGGCGGCGCAGTTCCTCGCCGACCCGCATCAGGCGTTCCTGATAGGGCAGTTCGTAACGCAGCTTCTGCTCTTCCATGGCGGGATGGAGGTACCAGTCCTCGCGGGCGAAGGGCTGCATGAAGAAACCATGCTCCTTCATCCAGTCCAGGCCGTGCACCTCTTCGCCCTTGGTGGCCCCCGCCGTGGCGGCGCGGCAGACCCTGTCCCAGATGGTGTCCACGTCGTGGACCTGATCTTCGGGCAAGGTGACGTCGTAGCCCTCGCCCTTCAGCGGCACCAGGGCGAATCCCTTGTTGATGGCACGGTTGTATTCGGCCAGAAGCCCGGTGCGCCGCGCCAGTTCGCCGGTGATCCAGGTGAAGTCGCGGGCCTCGCCCTGGGGCGCCACCGCAGGCTGGCGCAACACGAAGCCCTGATGCGCCCAATGCTGTTCCACGAATTTGGAGCCGCCCGCCCGGATCAGCTGGGTGCTTTCCAGATCGGTGGCCTCGGGCAGCAGGACGTCGGCCATGTGGTTGGTCTCGTCCATGGTATAGGCGAAGCACATCACGAAGGGCATTTTGGCCATGTTGTCCGATAACTGCGCCGTGTCCCAGAACGACACCGCCGGATTGGTGCGATAGGCGATCCACACGTCGGGGGGCAGAGGCGGCTCGAAGCCCTCGGGCGAGTCCTTGAGGAACATCCACGCCAGATGGGTGGGACCCAAGGCCTGGGCCCAGCTGGAATCGCCGACGATGGGGATCAAGGTGGTGTGGGCGTTGCGGCCCTTGGGCTTGTCGGCCCAACCGCCCTTCCTGGTCGAGTTCATCTGGGCGGTCATGAAGCCGTCCTCGCCCGGCTTGACGCTTTTCAGGCGGTTCTCATAGGGACGGTTGAGGCGTACCGTGGTGCCCAGCGTGCCGCCCGGTACCTCCAGGGCGCCCACCAGGGTGGCCAGCACGGTGCGCGCCCAGCAGCATTCATAGGCGCCCCAGCCGTTGTTCACCGTCTTGCCCAGAGTCACCGCAACGGGGCGGTAGGGCAGGGTCTTGCCGTTGACCTCCACCGTCTGCCCGACACAGGCGTTGTCCAGAAACTCGGTGGCGACCCGGCGCATGGTGGCGGCGGGCACGTCGCAGACGCTCTCGGCCCATTCCGGCGTGTAGGCGGCCATGCCCTCGACCAGCATCTGGAAGGCCGTCCGGGCCTTGGCGTTCTGGTGGATCGCCGTCTCGCCGTCGGGGAGCTTCGCCACGGAACGGGGAACGGTGAAATCGCCTTCCAGGGCAGGAACGGCGTTCGCGTGGTCGTGGGGAACGGCGGTCCCCGATACCGTGTCCCAGACCAGCGGCTTGCCCGTCGCCTCGTCGCGCAGATACCAGCCGTCGTCGCCCACCAGATAGGGCGACGCGGTGCGGTCGCGCAGGAAGGCCAGGTCCAGCTTGCCGCGCGGGGCCTCGTGCAGCATCACGTTCAGCATGGCGAACATGAAGGCGGGATCGGTCTTGGGGCGAATGGGCACCCATTCCGCTGAGCAGGCGCCGGTGGGCGACAGATGCGGCTCGACCTGCACCCGCTTGATGCCGCGAATGCGGGCGTCGGCGTGGCGGCGCACGGCGCAGGGGCCGCCAGACACCTCCACATTGGTGCCGAACGAGACGATGTAGTTGGCGCTGGGCGTGTCGGCGGCCACGGTGAAGGCGCGGTGCCAGTATTCGCCGTAGAGGTGCTCGGAATGAACGCATTTCACGCCTTGGCCCGAACCGAAGCTGAAATCGATGGGGCCCCAGGCGGCCAGCAGGCAGGGCAGGGTGCCCATGTAATTGGCTGGCGTGCCGCCATGGCCGAAGGTGGCGGCCAGACGGGGCATGCCCTGCTCGTTGAGTAGCCCCGCTTCGCGCAAGCCGCGCAGCTTCTCCGCCACCAGATCCAGCGCCTCATCCCAGGAAATCGCCACGAAGCCGGGGTCCTCGTGCCGCCCTTTTTTGGGGTTGGTCCGCTTCATGGGGGTGAGGATGCGGTTGGGGTTATAGGTCTTCTGCACCAGCCCATAGGCCTTGACACAGGGCCGTCCGTCGGCGGGGTGGATGCCGATGCCGTCATGATTCGGCGTCACGCCTGTCGCCACGCCGTCTTCTACCGTGACGCACATTAGGTCGGGACCGGCGACACAGTTGTAGCAGTACGTCGGAACCGTCTTCTTGCCGCCTGAAACGCTGTCCAGCATGGCTGTAACTCCTCCCGGCGCTCGTTGGCGCTATGCATTTTTTAACGTCGTAATGCATTTTTTACTGGCGAGTCAAATTTTTTGCGTAATAACGCGCAGCGGCGTGGTTAATTCCTGTGCCGTCTTCGCACCACGGTGAACGCTTTGATCTGGCGTGACGCGCCGGGGCCTTCGCTTTTTCGGCTGACGTCCCACCACCCTTCGTAATATAGTGTGGCTACATGACGAAGGGGGCATCGTGAGCGAGAGCAAAGTGGAAGCCATTCTGGCGCTGAGGGGCGGCAGCCGTTCTCCGGTGGGGCGGGACCGCATTGCCCTGCTGGAAGCCGTGGACAACCACGGCAGCATCACCAGGGCGGCCCAGGCGGTGGGGCTCAGCTACAAGGCGGCCTGGGACGCGCTCAATGCCGTCAACAATCTCCTGCCGCGTCCTGCGGTGGCGGCCCAGACGGGCGGGCGCAACGGCGGCGGCGCCGTGGTCACCGAGGACGGCAAGGCCTTGATCGCCGCCTTCCATCTGCTGGAGGAGCGGTTGTCGCGCGCCGCCGCCCTGTTCGGCGACGCGGGCGCGCCCATCGATCCCATCATCCTGCTTCGGAGTCTCGGCATGAAGACCAGCGCCCGCAACGCCTTCCGCTGTACCGTCGCCGAAATCCGCCAGGGCAGCGTCAATGCCGAGGTGATTCTTCACCTCACCGACGCGGTCACCCTGGCCGCCACCGTCACCGGGGAAAGCCTTCGCGATCTGGGCATCGTTCCCGGCCAGGCGGTGACCGCCCTGGTCAAGGCGTCCTTCGTCATGCTGGCCACCGGCGACGCCGTGCCCGCCGTATCTGCTCGCAACCGCATTCCCGGCGTTGTAGCCCATCGCGAGGACGGGCCGGTCAGCAGCGAGATCACCCTGGATATCGGCGGCGGCAAGGTTCTGGCCGCCATGGTCACCCGCGACGGGGCCGATGAATTGGGGCTGCGGGCAGGGGCCAAGGCTTGGGCGCTGTTCAAGGCCTCTCACGTCATCCTGGCGGTGGAATAGATCACCTCACCTGGGCGAGGGCCGTGCCTGGCGAGGCGCCAGGGCGGCTGCTTCCGCCGCCTGTCGTTCTCGCGCCCATTGCCGCGCGCATCGGAGCTTGGTGCCGGGGCGCGTCTTCGGTTCGGGTCGGGATTTTTTCAGATCAGGTGATTGGCATTCATAAGGGGGCATAGTAGCATTCGCCTGACCGGCGAATTGGGGGTTGGCATGACCAAGCGGGCGACTTGCGGCTTGTCTGGGGCTGTCCGGGGGCTGGTCATGGTTTGCGCCGCCGCCATTGCTGTCGCCTATTTCAATTGGCCAGCGCCTCCGCAATCATTGCGGGCGGATGTTCCGCCGACGCAAAGCCCGGAGGCAGAGCCGAATCCCTCCATCACCATTCGCGAGGCCCAAGGAGCGGCGGCGCGGCCGCCTTCTCCGGGGACGTCTGTATCGGAACGGATCTTCACGGTGGCGCGGTTCGGCCGATATGCCGTATCCGCCGTCAGTCCCTATGGCTCCGCGGTGCAACTGGTGGACCGCATGGCCGGACCCGGCGCCGAAGACGGCCAGGCAGGCAAGCGCGATGGCCGCATCGATCAGTTTCTCGGCCCCGGCGACCACAAGGTGGTGTTGACTTCACCCCAAAAGGTCGAGGCCCCAGCCGAATTGCAGGTCAAGCCCTTCGAGGAAATGAACGGCGCCACGCCCCCTCGGCTGGTGGAACTCGACACTCTCTCGACCCAGTTGGGCGATATACAGCAACGGTCCTACTGGCTGGAGGTGACGGCGCGGCGCCAGGTGTTCCTGGAGGCCGCCGGGCGTCATCTGGCCGATCTGCGCCTGTGGAAGGATGGGACGTGGCTGGTGGACGCGGCACCGGTCGCCGAGATGGTCGAGCCCGTGCCGGGGCGGCCATTGGCGCTGCGCCGATTGGTGGCCGACCTCAATCCCGGCCTCTATCTCGTGGTCGCCTATGGCGGTCCGGGAACCGTCTGGAGCGATGGGTCCGCCGACACGCCCATGCATCTGCGCTGGGGCATTCCATCCCTGCCCGAGGCCGCCCGTCGGCAGATGATTGCCGGCCCTTTCGGCCTGGACCGCTGGCTGGTGCCCAAGCAAGTCAATTACTTCCGGCTGGAATTGCCCGAACCGGGCGCCGCCGCGCTCGACGTGGTTCGCTATACCGACGGACAACCCCAACCCGGCGATCATGTCGTTCTGGACAAGACCCTGCGCGAACCCGTGGCGGAGGTCAGGATCACCGACACCGCCGCCCGGCATCTGGTGACGGTGGAGCGCGCACCCGGTAGTTCCTATGTGCTGCAGCATCATCCCAGCAGCCGCAGCTACAGCTTCAATGGGTCCGGCGACTATCTGGTGACGGCGCTGCGTCCGGGAAGCGGCGAGGATGACGCCGACCTTGGCGCCATCCTCACCGAGTTGGGCGGTGACGGCAGCGAGAAGGTGGTGGCCAGTTCCGCCCTGCGCATTCGCTCCGACAGCGCCTGGAAGCGCCGCTTCAATCTGCTCGATACCGTAACCCTGTTTCTGGATATCGCCGAGCCTGGCCGCTATGGCGTCACCGGGGGCGGGGTCGAGGCCGAAATCGCCGTCACGCCCTATGTCCGATCGCCGGATATGAAAGTCAGGGGCCCGAGTGTCGGCGGCGGGGTCTGGACTCTTGAGCGCGGCCTGCATGTCGTCACCCTGACGCCCAGGCCCGAGCAGCGCGGAATCCTCGAATTGACCGTGAAGGGCGACAAGGGGACGCAAGCCTCGGAAATGGCCCCACCGGTCACCGGGGCCAGCTTCGCGCCGGTGCGGATGGATGGCGCCAAGACCTACCGCCTGACCCTCAATCAATCCCTTCATCAGGGCAATGGGGCGCTGATCCGCAAATTGCCCCTGGATATGGGTGGGGAAGTGCCCCTGACCCTGGGGGCGGGCGAGACCGTCACCTTGCCCCTGTCGATACCCAAGGGCGGTCTGCTCGAGGCGGTCGGCGAGGACGAGCGCCGATTGATGGTGGCTCTGCCCGGCGCCGAAGCGGCGGATCGGCTGGAGGTCACGGCGGGGCTCCATTCCGTGGCGTTCTCCAACCCGACGCGGGCGCCGGTGCGGGCGTCCCTGCGCCTGACCGTGCCGCAGGCGGAGGCTCCGCCATCGGTCTTGCCCCCAGTTACCGCCGGCATGCTGGCCAAGGTGCCGGTCTTCCCCGTATTGGAGGCGGGAAAGCCGCGTTTCCTTGATCTGGCGGCGCGTCAATCGGCGACCTTTACCGTCCAGGTGGATCGGCCCGCCCTGTATCGGGTCGAGACCACCGGTCTGCTGGAGACCGAGGGCAATCTGCGCACCCAGGTGCTGCCGTCGCTGGCCTCGGCCGCCAGTAACGGCATCGGCCGCAATTTTCTGCTGCAACGCTATCTGCGCGAGGGCCGCTACCAGCTGACCATTGCGCCCAAGGGCTCCACCGCGGGCCATCTCGGCGTATCGCTGGCCAGCACTCCCTTGCGTCTGGGCGGGGATTTGACCTCGGGCGTGCCCGCCAGGGCCAGCCTCGATGCCGGAGAAGCGTTGCAATACGAGGTCGAGGTGACCGAGCCCGGCCGCTACCGCCTGCAGGTGATGACGCTGGGCGCCCGTCCCCTCATCCGGCTGGAGGATTCCGAGGGCTGGCCTCTGACCACGCCGGAACAGACCGGCGATCTGGAGCGGAATCTGGCTGCCGGGCGCTATCGCGTGGTGGTCTTGCCGCAGGCCTTGCCGTCCAGGGTGGTCAGCCTGTTCCAGCCGGTAAGCGAAAAGCAGGCCCTGGCCGGTCATGGCCCCCATGTCCTGCCGCTGGGCGGGTCCGCGGCCAATCGCTGGGAAGAACCGGCCCAGGGGGGCGAGCGGATTGACGATCTTTGGACCTTCACCCTGCCAGCCGCCGCCGATCTGCGGCTTGTTCTCAGCGATTTCATGGAAGCGGAACTGGAGCGGGCGGACGGCGGCGCCGTGGCCGCCTTCGATCATCGCAGGCCCTTTGCCGGACCGCTGGCGGCGGGGGATTACCGTCTTAAAGTCCGCACCATCCGCCCCAACAACCGCGTCGATTACACGGTCGCGTCCGAGATCCGGCAACTGACCGAGGGGCGGCAGGTGGTGGTTCATGCCCCCGCCGTCATCCCCATCAGCATTGGCCGCGAGCAGATGGTGGAACTGTCCTCGTTTGGCGACAAGGATGTGCGGGCGGTGCTGCGCGATGTCCGTGGCCGCGAGATCGGCAGGTCCGATGATCGTCCCGATGACTGGAACTTCAACATCGCCAACCGTCTGTCGCCCGGATTCTATGTCCTGGCGGTGGAGCCGGTGGGAACCGATACGGCCGAAACCACGGTCAGACTGGATGGCCTGGCCGAAGTGGAGGAGCCGCCCATGACGGCATCCGGCCAGCGGGATCTGGTGGGCGGCGCGGTGCATATCCTGCCGTTGGACCCTGGCCCGGCTTCATCCCTGCTGGTCGCCCAGGCCCAGTCGCGCGACAGTGCCGGTCTGATGCTGGAACGCAGGGATGCGAATGGTGACTGGCGCAGCGTGGGAAGCGCCTCGGGGCGGCGCGCGGTTCTGGCCCTGCCCCATGGGGGAGAGGCGAAGGAATCCTATCGGCTGCGGGTGTGGTCGCTCGATCATGCCTCCCGGCCCATCACCGTTTCCGTGCACTCCGTGTCCTTGCCCGCCAGTTCCGAGCAAGCCCTGGCCGATGGTCTGACCCTGGCTCGGATTCCCGGCCTGGACCCGCCGGTCGCGGCGGCGGAGATTCATCTGGACCGGCCGGGCCTGTTTCGGTTCCGCCAGCGCATTCCCGGTCTGACTTGGGCATCCGTTTCGGACCATCACGCCCTTCGCGGCGGTGCTGAGGTGGTGATGGCGGGGAGCCCGCGTCTGTGGCTGGTGGGTGAAACCGGGGCCGGGCTCACGGTGACGGCCCGGCGAATCACCCCCGATGCCTCGGTGCCGCTGGCCCTCACCTTGGATGATGGCGAAACCGCCGTCTGGCCGCTCGATGACAAGGCGGCCGCGCCGCTGCTGCTTTTGGCCCAATCGCGGGTGGGGCAACCCGGTGTGGCGCTGGGTCCGATCGAGGCCATGGGCGATGCCCGGACCGGCGGTGCGGGCGATGGCGTCGCGGTGGCGGTGCTGACCGATCCCGCCGCCGTCAAGGGGGCCATGGTCCGCCTGTGGCGGGCGGATGGTGAAGGCACGGCCTTGCCCTTGTTGCTGCGGCAGGTCTCGTTTGCCGCCATGACCCGCGACCGTCTCGACTGGGGGCTGGGCGACGGACAGGTGGCTGGCGGCGCGGGACGCGACTATGCCCTGCCGGTTGGGCGAAAGCGCCTCGAACTGGCCTTGCCGCCCCAGGTGGTGGCCGTGCTGATGGAGAACGGGCAGGCGGCGCGGACGCTGTGGTCGGCAGAGCAGGGACTTTCCGTGACGGTGGACAGTTCGGCCGATCGCTTGCTGCTGCTCAATACCGGCGGCGAGGTCGGGCTTTACGGGGTGCAGATATCCCAAGCCGGAACTGTCGATGACCGGTTGAAGCCGGGCGGGCTGGTCAAGCGATGGCTGCCCAGCGCGGGAAGTCTGAGGCTGGAACTGGAGATTCCCCCGGCTCTGCGCGGCAAGGGGCTGGTGGTGCAGGTCTCGGGGCAGGCCGATGGCGCCCGTCTGATCCAGAAGGATGGGGTGGTGCGGACCGGAACGCGCCTTGCCGTGGACGACGATGCGGTTCTGGAGGTGCGTTATCGGCCGGGATCGCTGGCCGTATGGCTGGACGGCTCGGGCGAGGAGGCATGGCCTCGGGCCGCGGAATCCGTGGCGGCGCCCTCCGTTCCGGGAACGGTGGCGCTGGCCGGGGACGAGGCGTCCTGGCGATTCGACAATGCGTCGCCCACTCTCTTGCATCTGCGCAGTTCCGAGCCGGTGGTGACGGGGCTGCGCCGACCCGGTGCCGCTCCCGTGGTGGCGGCGTCGCCCGAGGCGGCGGGTCTGCATGTCTTCATGCCCGAAGGCGCTTCGGTCGTGGGCTTGCGGTCGCTGCACGGTGGCCCCTTGGCGGGTTCGGTCCGCTTGGCCCGCAGCGAGCCCGTTTCCCTGGGCGAGGGGCTGGGGCCCCGGCTGCGCCTGGCGCCGGGCGATGCCCGCCTGTTTTCCTTTGACGTGGTCCAGGCGGGGCCGGTGGGCATCGGCATCAAGGGCTCGTCTGATTCGGCGCGGGCAACCCTGCTGGACCCGAAGGGCGGCGTCCTGGCCGAAGGCAATGTGGCCATGAAGGAACTGGCGGCAGGCCGTTACTTCCTGATGGTGGCCAATCGCGTTGATGCCTTGCCGGTGGAAATCCAACCGGCCCTGGTGGGATTGGCGAGGCCCGATAACGGTCCGCCCGAGGATGTGAAGCGGGCCTATTGGGCCCTGGTGGCCACCGAGGAAGAGGGCAGCAAGCCATGACCAACCTCCGTCGCCGCCTCTTCGCGGCCCTGGCTCTTCTGGTCGCCCTCCTGGCGGCGCCCGGATGGGCCGCCGACCAGCTTCGCCGTCCCGGTGGCGCCCAGGTGGTGCCCGAACATTTCCTGCGAAGCTGGGACCCGGTCACCGTGTTCTTCGATGCCGATACAGGCCCGGCCAAGGGCGGGGCGGAAGATCATCCCGAACGCGTCGTCACCCTGGACCCGCCCCATCCCGGCGCCTTTACCTGGATGGATTCCCGCACCTTGCAATTCCGCCCGACGGTGGCCTGGCCGCCCATGGGGCGCTTCGCCTGGACGGTGCAGGGCCGCAGGACCGATCTGGTAACCCTGATGTCCGGGGCGGTGGCGAGCATTCCCGCTGAGGGCGCAGGCGGCCTCGATCCCATCGAGGCCATCACCTTGTCGTTCCGCGAGCCCATCGCGCCCGACATCCTGGCCCGTCTGGCGACCATCGAAATCCGGCCATTGCCGGGGGTTGGCGGCGATCGCGCCCGGACCCTCGACGCCGCCGATTTCGACGTCAAGGTGCAAGAGCGGCTGCGCTCGGCCGATCCGGCGGTCTATGTGCTGAATCTCCACCATCCCATCGGTCCGGGAAACCGGGTGGTGGTTCATCTCCGGCTGGCCCCCGATCAGGTGGCGGGCCATGAGGAGCAGCGCATCGCTTTTTCCACCGCCCAACCCTTCCATGTCACCCGGTTCGGCTGCCGCGATTCCGGCTATCCCTCGCTGCCCGAAGGTGTGTCCTATGCCAAGGAACGCGCCCTGCAATGCCCCGCCGACGAGCGCTCGGTGCACCTGACCTTCTCGGGCAATCTCAAACCCGTCGGTCCTGTCGAAGGCCGCAATCTGGTGCGCCTATCGCCCCAGGTGGATGGGCTGCGCTTCGAGACCGTGAACGACACGCTGGTGATCCGGGGGCGCTTCGAGGCCGATACCTTGTATCAGGTCCGCCTGGAACCCTCGGCCCTGTCCGATGCCAAGGGCCGCTTGCTGCATCTGGCGGCGGCCAATCAGTTGTATCTGTCCTTTCCCGCCAAGCCGGGCTTCATCAAATTCATGGCGGGCGAGGGGATCGCCGAACGGTTCGGGCCGCAGATGGTGCCCATGAAGTCGCGCGGCGTCGAACACATGGATCTGCGCATCCATCCCATCGACCCGCTGGATCGCTCGCTGTGGCCTTTCCCGCGCGAGAACATGCTGATCGACGAGACCCGGCGCCCTCCGGCCCCGGGCGAGGAGCCCAAGCCCTGGACCGCCAGCTATGCGGTTTCCGATGACATCATCGCCGAGCATATCCGGGCTTTCGGCTCTCCCTCCATCTCCGAACTGGTTCAGGTTCCGGGCGGCAAGGGGAATGCGACCACCAGTTTCGGCCTCAATTTGCGTCCCCATCTGGCGCGGATCGCCGGGGCGGACAAGCCGGGCCATTATCTGGTCGGAATCCGCCGCCTTGAAAGCAAGAGCAGCCGCTACTGGATGCGCCTGCAGGTCACCGATCTCAGCCTGACCGCCGTGGACGAGGTCGACCGGGTCCGTTTCGCCGTGACTTCGCTGGCGTCGGGGCAGCCGGTGGCGGGGGCCTCTATCCGTCTGGAGGGCCGAGGCAATCAGAACAACAACAGCCTGCCTGTCCAATTGACCACCGGCGCGGATGGCACGGTATCGTGGGAGGCGCCCGGAAATGTCGATGACATGATCCGGCGCATCGTCGTCGCCAAGGACGGCGATATCCTGGTTCTCGACCCCGCCCGCCCGCCCCGGTTCTATGCCGAGGGAGGCTGGCGCGACTCCGCCTATTACGAAAACTGGCTGAACTGGACGACGCGCGCCCTGGCGGATCGCAAGGAACTCCCCAGGGATTTGTGTCATATCTTCACCGAACGGCCCATCTACCGGCCCGATGAGCCGGTCCATATTAAGGGCTATGTCCGCAAGGGCCAGGACGGCAAGCTGGACCTGTCGGCCAAGCCCGGCACCCTGGTGGTGCGCGCCCCCGACGGCACCGAGTGGCGTTATCCTCTGGCGATCAACGAATTCGGCAGCTTCTACCACAAGTTCGACGCCAAGACCGCCGCCACCGGCATCTACAAGGTCAGCCTGGACTATAAGACGACCCCAGCTCCCCGCGACGAATCCGAGGACGAGGATTTAGCCGCCGAGTCGGGGGGCGGCATCTGCCATGTGGCCAAGTTCAAGAAAGAGGCCTATCGGCTGCCGCGCTTCGAGGTGCAGTTGCATGCCCCCCTCTCCGTGGGCCTCGACGCCGCTTTCCCCGTGGGCTTGACCAGCGAGTACTATGCCGGTGGCGTGGTGGCCGACAGGCCTTTGCGCTGGCGGGTGACGCAGGTGCCGTTCGCCTGGACGCCCAAGGCGCGGCCGGGTTTTCTGTTTTCGGCCGACCAGCGCTTTTCCGGCAATCAGCCCTTCCGTTCCAGCCCCGTCCTGGAGCGTGACGGCAAGACCGATCCCCAGGGCGCCGCGCGGCTGGTCCTCGACCCCACCATCGAGGCTACCGCCCAGCCCCGGAAGTACATCGTCGAGGCCACGGTGGTGGGCGACGACGACCAGAGCGTCACCAATACCCAGGAAGTGCTGGCGCTGCCGCCCTTCGTGCTGGGATTGAAGCTGCCGCGCTTTATCGAAAAGACCGACCGGCTCGAGCCCCTGGTGGTGGTCGAGGACGGCCAGGGCAAGCCCATCGCCGGTCAGAAAGTGACGGTTCGGCTGCTCAAGCGCCAGTGGAATTCCATTCTTCAGGCCACCGACTTCACCCAGGGTTCGGCCAAATACGTCACCGAGACCGTCGAGGAGAAGGTTGCGGAAACCACCGTGAACAGCGCCGCCGAGCCGTTCAAGGTTCCCTTCCCCATCAATGGGGCGGGGGTCTATGTGGTCGAGGTCGAGTCCCAGGACAGGCTGGGCCGTCTGCAAAGCGTCAAGGTGGACCTGTTCGCCGGTGGCGAGCGCCCGGCCACATGGTCGCGCCCACCGGCCGAGGTATTCTCGGTGGCGCCCGACAAGACCGCCTATGCCCCCGGCGAGACCGCCAAGCTGGTGCTGCAAAGCCCCTTCCAGAACGGTCAGGCCCTGGCGGTGATCGAAGAACCCGACGGCCATAACCGCTATGAATGGGTGACGGTCAAGAATGGCTACGGCACCTTGGCGCTGGCCATCAAGCCGGAATACATGCCGCGCCTGCCGGTGCATTTCGTGCTGATGCGCGGGCGTCTGAAGGGCGACGACGATCAGGTCGGTATCCACGCCGATCTGCGCAAACCCGCCACCGTGGCGGCCACCCAATGGGTCACGGTCACGCCCGCCAAGAATCTGGTCAAGGTCGAGATTTCCGCGCCGCGCAAGGCTCAGCCCGGCCAGGATGTGGATCTGACGGTGAAACTGGCCGACGATCTGGGCCAGCCTCTGGCGGGCGAGGTCACCTTGTGGATGGTCGATCAAGCGGTATTGGCCCTGGCCAAGGAGGCCCGGCTGGACCCGCTGCCCCAGTTCATCGTGCCGCGCGACAGCAAAACCAAATTGCGCGATACCCGCAATTCGGTCTTCGGCCTGCTGCCCTTGCAGGAGGAACCGGGCGGCGACGAGGGCGATGACGGTTCCCCCCTGCTGCGCGCCACTGTCCGCAAGAATTTCACGCCGGTTCCCTATTACGAGCCGTCTCTCAAGGTGGGACCAAGCGGGACCGTGACCGTCACCGTGCGCCTGCCCGATTCCCTCACCAACTTCAAGCTGCGGGCTAAAGCGGTCAGCGGCCCCTCCCGCTTCGGATATGGCACCGGCGACATGCAGGTTCGCCTGCCGGTCCTGGTGCAGCCTGCTCTGCCGCGCTTCGTGCGCCCTGGCGACAGTTTCCAGTTGTCGGCCATCGGCCGGGTGGTGGACGGAAGCGGCGGGCCCGGACGGGCCAAGGTCAAACTGTCGGGGCTTGACCTGGCAGGCTCGGACGAGCGCGGCTTCGAGTGGCAGGCCAATGTCTCCCAGCGCCTGGACTTTCCGGTGAAGGTTCCGGTGGGGGCCAGCGGCAATGTGGACGTGACCATGGGCGTGGACCGGGCCACTGACGGCGCCAAGGATGCCTTCCAGGTTAGCCTGCCGGTCCTGCCCGACCGGGAAAAGGTGGCCGAGCGCACCATCACCCGGCTGAGCGCCGAGGCTCCGGTGGTGGTGCCCGCCGTAACCGAGGCGGTGCGGCCCGGCACGCTGGAACGCGATGTGGTGGTGGCAGGTAAGGAACTGGTGGCGCTGGCTGGTGGTCTTGACTCTCTGCTCCTCTATCCCTTTGGCTGCACCGAACAGCGGATCAGCCTGGCCCGCGCCGGTATCGGCACCCGCCAATTCGGCGGCGCCCTACTGGGGCCCGATGGTTCGGAGGAGCGGATCAAGGCCAGTATGCGGGCGACCCAGGAATGGATCGCCCAATCCGTGGCCGATAATGGCCTGGTATCCTACTGGCCGGGCGGGCGCGGCTATGTGGCGGTGACGGCCTGGGCGGTGCAGTTCATGACCGAGGCCAAGGCGGCGGGGTTGGCGGTGGATCAATCCCTGCTCGACAAGCTGAGTGTGGCGCTGAAACAGTCGTTGCGCTCGGACTACCGCGACTTCGTCGACGGCCAGTCCTGGTCGGAGCGGTCCTGGGCGCTGGCGGCGCTGACCGGGGCGGGGCAGGGGGATGCCACCTATGCCGCCGAACTGGCGCGCAAGGCACCCAATCTGCGCGCCGAGGCCTTGGCCCAGGTTGCCTGGGCCCTGGCCAAATCGCCCGCTACCCCGGTCTCGATCCTGGGCGAGATGCAAAAGCGTCTGTGGTCCAATGTGGTGGTCAAGCTGGACAAGGGCCGGGACGTTTATGGCGGCTTGCAGGAAGACGGAGGCCTGAGCCCGCTGATCCTGCCGTCGGAAACCCGGACCCTGGCCCAGATTCTGCGGGCCTCCATGGCCGTTCAGCCCACCGAGCCGCGCAACCGCATGCTGGCCGATGCCCTGCTGGCTCTGGGCAAGGGCGATGGCTGGGGCAGCACCAACGCCAATGCCGAAGCCCTGCTGGCCCTGGCCGACTGGATCAAGGCGGGAGGGACCAAAGCGGGCGAGAGCGCCGCCACCATCGCCTTTGGGGCGGAACGGCGGCAACTGACCCTGTCCGATACGGTTCCGGCGGTGCGCCAGAGCATTCAGGCTAGCGAGGCGACGATCAGCCTGGGCGCTCCGTCGCCGGAACCCTTGGCGGTATGGGTGCGGACCAGCTATCTGCCCGAGGCCGATGGCAGCGCCCAGGCATCCGCCGCGCGCGGCTTCGCCGTGGATCGTGACGTGTGGATAGTGGCGGGCGATGGCGGGCTGACCCGGCGGATCGCCCTGGATACCCATTCCACCACCATTGCTCTGGCGGTGGGCGAGGTGATCGAGGATCACGTCACCGTGGTCAATTCCGCCGACCGGGCCCATATCGCCGTGGTGGTTCCTTTGGCTGCCGGAATGGAGCCGCTGAACCCCGCCCTGGCAACGGCTCCGCCAGAAGCCAAGCCGTCGGAAGCGGTGACTCGGGCGCCGTCCTATGCCGCCTTCCTGGACGACAAGGTCAGTTACTTCTATGACGAACTGCCCAAGGGAACCTATCACTTCCGCCTGCGCAGCCGCGCCACCGTGCCCGGCCGCTTCATCCAGCCCGCAGCGGCGGCGCGCGCCATGTACGACGACACGGTGAACGGCAATGGCAACGGGGCGCTGGTGGTGATCGCGCGGCCATGACCAGGGGGAGGCGCGCAGCCTTCGGAATTACGGCAGGGCTGGTCCTTACCCTGGCGGTCCTGTGGCCGCGCGCCGACCTTGCCGCGCCAGCCATGACCCGCATCCTGCTGGACCGCCACGGGACTTTCCTGGCCCAGTCGGGCGGCAGCGACGCCACCGGCTATGGCTACTGGCCGGTGGAGCGCGTTCCCGAACGGGTGGCCGCCGCCATCATTGCCATCGAGGACCGCCGTTTTACCGCCCATCCGGGGGTGGACCCCGTCGCCACGGTCAGGGCCGCGGCCGAGCGTCTGAGGGGCGCGGGCCGTTCCGGAGCCTCGACCATCGCCATGCAGGTGGCCCGCATGCAGATGCCGGGACCGCGCACCTTGCCGCGCAAGCTGCTGGAGGCGGCCACCGCCATGATCATGGTGGCCCGTCATGGACGTGAAGAGGTCTTGCGGCACTATTTGCGCCTGGTGCCTTTCGGCAATGGCAGCCACGGCATCGCCCATGCCGCCCGCTGGTATCTGGACAAGCCGGTGGACGATCTGTCCTGGGCCGAGATCGCCTTTCTGTCGGCCATCCCCCAGGCCCCGGCCCGGATGAACCCTTATACCTCCGAGGGCAAGGCCCGCGCGGTACGGCGCGGCCATCGCATCCTGGCCCATCTGCATCAGGCCGGATTGATGGGGGCGGAGGAGTTCGCCCTGGCCGAAAGCCAGATCGAACATCTGGTGGTTCCGCGACATGGCCGTCGACCGGCCGAGATGATTCATCCCGTGCTGCGGTTGCAGCGCGCCTTGGCCGCCTCGCCATCCCCGGTGGCGCCTCTGGTGTTCACCACCTTGGATCTGGCAGTCCAGCGCCGGGTGCAGGAGGCCGCCTCGCGTCTGATGCCCGACTGGCGGGCCAGGGGGGCCGAGCAGGTGGCGGTGGTGGTCATGGACCGTTCCAGCCGCGAGGTTCTCGCCTGGCTGGGCTCGGAATCGTATTTCTCGCCCCAAGGCGGGGCCATCGATTTCACCGCCGTCAGCCGGTCGCCCGGCAGTGCCTTGAAACCCCTCATCTACGCCCTGGCGCTCGATCGCGGGCGCATCGCCGCCAATACCATCCTGGCCGATCTGCCCGAGACCCAGTGGGGCATCGACAATTCCGACCACGACTATCTCGGTCCCATGCTGCCGCGCCAGGCCCTGGCCAATTCGCGCAATGTCCCGGCGGTCTCGGTGCTGCGCCAGGCGGGGCTGGACGAGACCCATCTGTTTCTCTCCACATTGGGGGTGCACGACAATACCCAGGCGGCCTCGCGCTATGGGCTGGTGCTGGCGGTGGGCGCCATGCCCACCACGCTGGAGCGGTTGATCCGAGCCTATGGCGCCATTGCCGATGACGGCAGGCTGAAGGATCTGTCGTGGTGGCGCGGCCAGGAGGTTTCCCCGCCGGGACAGGTTCTGGCGGCGGCGACGGCGCGGCAGATCACCTTGTTCCTGTCCGATCCGGCGGCACGGCTGCCCACTTTTCCCCGTTTGGGCGCCAACGAGGCCGGAATTCCCATCGCCATCAAGACCGGTACCTCCCAGGGCTATCGCGATGCCTGGGCCGTGACCTGGACCATCGACACCATGGTGGGGGTGTGGACCGGGCGGGCGCGGGGCACCACCATGCAGGCCATGACCGGGGCGCAGTCCTCGGCGCGGCTCGCCCAGGAAATCCTGGTCGGTCTGAGAGAGGCCCGGCCCGATTCCTTGGCAGAACGTGCTTTCCCGCCCCCCGCCAATTACCGGCCGGTGGAGTTGTGCGCCCGGACGGGATTGCGCTCGGCGGGGCGGTGTTCCCAGACCCTGGTGGAATGGTTCGCCGATGGCCGTCCGCCTGAGGAGGATGATGTCTTCCAGCTCCTGAAGGTGGATTTGCGCAACGGTTTGCTGGCGGCGCCGTGGACGCCTGGGGATTACGTGGTCGAGCGCACCTTCGCCGCCTTTCCGCCCGAGCATGCCGCCTGGGGCAGCGCCAATGCCCTGGCGCCGCCGCCAACGGAACTCAGCCCCCTGGACCGGCCCTCGGACCGGGCGCCGACGGCTGCGCGGCCGGGTGCCGTCGGGACGCGGGATGCCGGGGCGGGATTGCGGGTCATCGCGCCCCGCGACGGCCTACGCATGGCGCGCAATCCCGAAACCCCGCCCGAGGCCGATATGCTCAATCTCCGCGCCACGGTCGGACGCGGCGTTACCACGGTGGTGTGGCTGGTGGACGGCAGGCCTTGGGCCGAGGCGGGGGCGCATGATCCGGTTCACTGGCCGCTTAGCGCCGGAACCCATGTGTTTCAAGTGACAAGCCAAGACGGCACCCAGAGATCGGCCCCGGTGGCCATTTCGGTGGAATAGGAGCCAGAGCGGCGATCAACCGGCAATCTCTGGAGCCATGGTGGTGCCGGTTGCCTTGGCGCGTGACACCGCAACAGCGGAAGGCAGCATTCAGTGGGGGCGACGACAAATTACCATGAGATCCGGTCATTGGCCGCTCGATGAGGTGACGCTATGCGCCCCTCGGCCTCGCCCCGATGACCAGCGCCAGAAGTCCGATGGCCAGAAATTGAACGATCAGGACCAGCAATCCGGAATCCTCGGGATGGGCCAGGGACAGCCCGCCATGGGCCAGGGCCGCCGCCGCCAGCCCGCCCAGCATTACCGGCAGCCGGGGTTCCAAGCAGGCGCCGCGCCGTAGCATCAGCAGCAGGACAGTGGTGGGGATGGCGGTGATCACCGCGATATCGGGCAGGCAATGGAGATGGGGCCCGCTCAACAGTTCGCCGGACTCCGGGGCCAGCCATTCCAGAACGCATTGGCGGCCGAATCCGCCCAGCCACACCAGCATGGACGGCACCGGCAGCAGCGCCCAGAGCCTGGGTGTTCCCGGAATGGTCAGCGCGAGGCCAGCGATGGCGGCGCAAAACGCGGTCAGCCCGCAGGCGATCAGTTGGATCACGAAGGCGGGCTCCGCCATGCGCAAGCCCAAATCCGCCCGCAATCCCATGGCCAAGGCGATGGCGCCGACCACCGGAATCGCCAGGGCGAACCAACCGAGGGCGCGCCGGGTCGGCGGCGCCAAACGCCGGACCGGTCGTGCATCTTGGCTCAAGGAAAGGATCAGGTCGTCGGTCCGCATTATAGCTCCCTTCCCGTCAGGGCGGCCCGCAGGGACTTGAGCCCGCGATGGACCGCCACCTTCAACGCGCCCACGGTCATGCCGGTTTCGGCAGCCGCCTCCTTCAGCGAGCGCTCTTCCAATTTCAAAAGTTCCACGGCGCGGCGCTGGCCTTCGGGCAGATCGGCGATGGCGCGGCGCAGCAACTGAGGGTCGCCCTGGGTCTCTTGGGGTTCTTCGGCGGCGACATCGGGTAGACCGAACTCGAAACTCCATTCGGGGCGTTCATGCACGGTGCGCCGCGCTGATTTGCGGGCGGCATCGGCGATACGAAACTGAGCGATGGCCATCAGCCAGGGGATGAAGGGCCGATTGGGATCATAGGTGTGGCGGACGCGATGCAGTGAGATCAGAACCTCCTGAACGATATCCTCGCAATCGGTATCGCCCCACCGGCGACGAATGGTCCGGCGCAGCATGGGGGCAATCTCTGCCAGCAACCGGCCATAGGCCGCCCCATCGCCATCCTGGGCGGCGGCCATCAGAGCGCCCCAGGCGGTGCCGGTTCCATTCTGCTCGCCGCTGGTCACGGATCGGCCACCCTTGCTTTCGATCAAGCCCGACAATGCCTCGAATGGAGTATCGGCAGCAATATCCATGGCGGGAATGGCCTTTGCTTCCACGGGATCCTGAAGTGAGTTCGTCGGCAATGGCGCATAGGTTACAGCCCCGTCGTCGCCCCCCATGGATGTCGACATTATTTTGGCCTCAGCATGGCCAGTTCCGCTTCCAGCACCGCGATTCGCCGGTCGCGCTCGTCCAGCAATGCCGCGACCTCGGCGGCCTCGAAGCGTCGGGGAATATGCTGGGGGCAATTGGCGTCCCAGGCGGCGACGCTAAACAAGATGACCCGTTCGGGCCGGGCTCTGTAATCGGGCGGCATCAGGCTTGCCAACAGCTCCGTATCATCCTCGACCACCCGCGCCTCGCCCCACAGTTTGATGCGGCTTCGGTGGGCGTAATCCATGAGGAACAGGTGGGCCTTGGGGTTGTCTGCCAGATTGCCCAAGGTGATGTATTGCCGATTGCCGGCAAAATCGGCGAAGGCGATGGTGTGGTCGTCGAGAACATGGAGGAAGCCGGGCGGGCCGCCGCGGTGTTGGATATAGGGCTGGCCTTCGGCACTGGCGGTGGCCATGAAGATGCTGGTCTGCAAGGCGATGAAGAGGGCCAGATCCGAGGTGATGCGGCTCTCCCAGCCGCCAGTGCTTTCCATGCGCGCATAGGCGGCGCGCGACCCCAGCCGGCTTTGCATCGCCTTGACCGTCGGCGTGAAGGCGACATCGCTGGCTGGGGTGCGCAGATGGCTCATGGTGGAATCCCTGATTTCAAGGTGGAGGGCTGTACCGATCAGGCGGCGCTCAGGGCCTGAGGGGCGGGGAAATCCAGGTCGGTGGCGCCGACCAAGTTGATGTAATTGGTCCAGGTGTTGAGCGCGACGTGCAGCACGATCTCGACGATCTGGGCGTCGTCATAGCCTGCCGCCCGGACGGCCTTCAAATCGGCCTCGTCGGCGCGGCCGTGGCTACGGGTGATCTTGGCGGCAAAGCGCACCGCCGCGTCGGCCTTGGCATCGGTCGAGCCGCCGTGCCGGTTGGCGGCGATCTCGGCGTCGCTCAGCTTGGCCAGGTTCTTGCCGAGATAGCTATGGGCGGCCAGGCAGTAGTCGCAGCCATTGATCTCCGCCACCGCCAGGGCGATACGCTCGCGGGTCTGGGCCGGCAGCGCCCCCTTGGCCAGGGCACCCGACAGGCCGAGATAGCCTTCCAGGGCGGCCGGGCTGTTGGCGACCAGCCGGAACAGGTTGGGCACGACGCCCAACTGGGCTTTGACGGCATGGAGCAACGGCTGGGATGCGGCGGGGGCGTCTTCGATGGTGGCGGGGGTCGGGATGAGGGACATGGGGAAAGCTCCTGGTGGTTATTGCCGATGACCAGACGCTATCACCTTCCAAATTTGGCGATAATTGCCCATTATTAAGAATAACTATCTTGGAAATTGAGATTATGGCCGACCGGCTTGAAGCCATGTCCATCTTTGTCGCGGTGGTGGATTGCGGCAGCTTTTCGGGCGCCGCCCGCCGCTTGGGCGTGCCGCTCGCCACCATCAGCCGTAAGGTTGGGGAGTTGGAGGCCCATCTGGGGGCTCGTCTGTTGGCACGCTCCACCCGGAAGCTATCACCGACCGAGGCAGGCCAGTCCTATCTGGCCGCCTGCCGACGAATTCTCGAGCAGGTGGTCGAGGCCGAGCGTGCGGCGGCGGGTGAATACGCCACGCCCAAGGGTGATCTGGTCATCACCGCCCCCATCGTCTTCGGACGCCTGCATGTCCTGCCGGTGGTGGCGGCGTTTCTGGCGGCCTATCCCGAGATCCATGTCCGGCTGGCCCTGTCGGATCGCTGGGTTCACCTGCTCGACGATCACGTGGACGTGGCGGTTCGAGTGGGCGCGCTGTCCGATGGCGGCCTGATGGCCATGGGACTGGGCTCGGTTCACCGGGTGGTGTGCGCCAGCCCGTCCTATCTGGCAGTGCGGGGAATTCCTCACCATCCCAAGGACCTGGCCGACCATGATTGCGTGTCCTTCGATGCCCTGGCCTCGGGCAAAAGCTGGCTTTTCAGAGAGGGGGAGGCGGATCTCTCGGTGGTGGTTCAGTCCCGGCTGATCGTCAACACCGCCGAGGCGGCGGTCGATGCCGCGCGGGCGGGGGCCGGACTCACCCAGGTTCTGTCCTATCAGGCCGCCGATGCCGTCCGGGCCGGGGCGCTGGTCGTGGTGCTGCGGACCTTCGAGCCGCCAGCCCTTCCGGTCAGCCTGATCCATGCCGGGCAGGGCGCGTTGCCGCTGAAGCTGCGGGCCTTTCTCGATTTCGCCAGACCGCGCCTCGGCCAACGCCTCGGCGAAACCTTTCCGCCTTTCGCGGCGAATAGCCATCGAGGCTGATGGAATCGGAGGACGCGATGGGACGGACCCTGTGGAGCGTGGGGATGGTGTTGGGGCTGGCCGCCCCCCTGGTGCTGGGCAGCGCCGCACGCGCCGAACCCATGCCGGTGGTGGTGGAACTCTTCACGTCACAGGGCTGCAGTTCCTGTCCGCCCGCCGACCGTCTTCTCGGTGAACTGGCCGGGCGGCCGGGTGTGATCGCCCTGGCCTATCACATCGATTATTGGGATCGGCTGGGATGGAAGGATCCGTTCAGCCTGCCGGCCGCCACCGCGCGTCAGAACGCCTATACCCGTGCCTTGAACCTGCAAAATCTCTACACCCCGCAGATGGTGATCGGCGGCAAGACCGACGTGGTGGGATTCGACCGTCCCGCCGTGCTGGCGGCCATGCAGGGTAAGGGCGACGGCGTGCCCATCCATCTGTCGCGGGCCGACGGCAAACTGCTGATCGAACTGGGGGCGGGTCGCGCAGGCGAGATCACCGTGCTGGCCTATAGCGGCGAGACCGAGACCAGGGTGGCGCGGGGCGAAAATGCCGGACGGGTTTTGAAGGACCATGCCATCGTCCGCGCCGTCTATCCCATGGGGCAGTGGGACGGCACCGCCAAGTCTCTCAGCCTCAACCTCGCCTCGGTGCCCGATAGCGCCACCATCGCCGCCGTTCTGGTCCAAAGCGCCGGGCAGGGGCCGATGCAGGGCGCGGCGACGATCCCGCTTCGCTAGGCCTGGCGCATGGCCGACAGGAAGCCTTCCACCTTGGCCTTCACGTCGCGGGCCTGACGGGCAAGGCCATCGGCGTCGCCCAGCACCGCCTGGGCGGCGGTGCCCGTGGCGCCGGAGGCGTCGCGGACGGTTTCGATCTTTTCCGACACTTCGCCGGTCCGCTGGGCCGCCTGATCGACGCTACGGGCGATCTCCTGGGTGGCTTGGCCCTGCTCGGCCACGGCGTGGGAGATGGTGGCGGAAATGTCGTTGATGGCCGAGATGGTGGTGGCGATGCCGCCGATGGAATCCACCGCGTCTCGGCTGGCGGCCTGGATGTCGCCGACCTGGGCTGTAATATCCTGGGTGGCCCGCGCCGTCTGGTTGGCGAGGTTTTTGACCTCATTGGCGACCACGGCGAAGCCCTTTCCAGCCTCGCCAGCCCGCGCCGCCTCGATGGTGGCGTTGAGCGCCAGTAGATTGGTCTGCTCGGCGATCTGCTGGATCAGTTCGATGACCTCGCCGATGCGGGTGGCGGCTTCGGCCAGACCGGCGATGCGGGTATTGGTCTGGGTAGCCTCGCTGGTGGCATCGGCGGCCATGCGCGACGAATCCGCCACCTGACGTTGAATCTCCTGGATGGAGGCGGTCAGCTGTTCGGCGGCGGCGGCAACCTTGGAGACATTGGACGAGGCCTCGACCGCCGCCGAGGCGACCGCATTGGACAGGCCGTCGGTGGTCTTGGCCTGATGCAGCATCTGTTCGGCATTGGCGCGCATGGTTTCCGCCGCCTCGGCCACCTGGACCAGAGTCTGGCTCATGGCGGCGTCGAACCCGGCTGATAACTGGCCCTGGCGCTCGGCCTTTTGGGTGATGGCCTGCTGCGAGTCCCGGTGGCGGCGGCATTGACCTTGAAGACCTCCATGGCCTTGGCCATCTCGCCGATCTCGTCGATGCGGCCCAGGGCAGGCACCATGACCGCCATGTCGCCCTCGGCCAGACGGGTCATGGCCAGGGTCATGCCGGAAATGGGATCGATGATGGAACGCGACATCAGCACCACGATCAGGCCGGTCAGTCCAAGGCCGAGGACCAGCAGCACCCATTCCAGCAAGGCCAGAGAGCCGATGGCATCGGCGATGGTTGCGGCCTCCTGCTTCAACTCGGCACCATGGTGATCGACCAGGCCGTCGGCGCGTGTGCCGTCGGCATTCTTCGTGCCAGCCAGGAAGGTCAACAGCCGGTCGGCGCGCGGCGCGATTTCAGTGCGCGACAGGAACTGCGCCATATTCCATTTCTCCGAGGCGCGGATGGCGAACATCTCCTTGGACAGGGCGTCGAAGCTGTCCGAATCCTTCAGCAGCGCCGCCAGCGAGGCCCGCTGCCCAGGGGTCAGGGCCGCCGCATTCTTGTTCAAAGCATCCATCTGATCACGCACCCAGGGCCACACGCCCTGGAACTGTTCGGAGAACTGGGCATCACCGGCCAGCAGGTAGGCCCGCACATTAGCCACGCTGACCGAGATGCCAGCGCGGATATCGCCCATGATGGCGAACAATTGCTTACGTTCCGGGGTGGCGGCGAGATCCACTTCGGTGTTGAGGATCTCGGAGATGCGCTCGAGCATGGCGGTGGCCACGGGGCCGCCCTGATCCACCAGCAGCTTGGTCGCAGGCTGTTCATCGGGGGAGCGGGCGATGACCTGCACCCGGTCCTGGGCGGCGCGGAACTCGTCGAGCACCGTCTTGAAACTTTCCCAGCCCGCCTTTTCCTCGGCCCGGTCCCAGTCGGCGGACAGTTTGTCCATGGCGGCCTTGGCCTGATCGATGTCACGCCAGATGGCGGCCCGTTCCTGCTTGTCGTCCTCGCGCCCCGTGAGCATCCAGCCCGACAGCGCCGCCAGGGAGGCGTTGATGGAATTGACCAGCCGGGCGCTGGTGGCCGCCGTCGGTACCCGCTTTTCGGTGATGCTGTGGGTCAGCGTGCCGATACCGGCGATCTTGGTCACCGTGGTGCCCACCATCACCACCATGATCAGCAAAACTGCGCTGAAACCGGCGATCAAACGACCCCGGATGCGAAGATTGTTCATGGGTGATCTCCTGACGGGGAAGGCCGCTCGATTTCGGTGGTGAACAGGCGATAGATGCTGGACCGGGTCCGGGAATCCGCCTCGGCGATCAAGCGGGAAGCGGCGCTGGATTTCGGCAGGTCCCGGCGCAGCTGGGCATAGGTCACCGAGTGGTAGAAATCATCCGGCTGCACCTCCAGCCAGACCCGCGCCCGTGTGGCGTCCTTCCAAGCGATCTCCACCGATGCGGTCTGTCCCGGAGCCAATCGGGTGTCTGAGATTTCGCGCCAATCGCTGCCGTCGAACTCGACCCGGCGCTGGATGATATGGGTCTTCTCGGTGCCGGGCCTAGGCTGGCCCGCCCCGTCCAGCAGCACCGCATGGAGGATGACCTTGGGGGTGACATAGGTGGGAAAGGCGTGTCCCACGCCGGTGGAGGTCACGGCGAACCGCGCCTTGTCCTGGTCGGACGAGGTTTTGGGCGTCAGGCCGGCGGCGGTGGTGGCGGGATCATGGATACCGCGCCACAGATGCTGGCGGTCGGGCATGTGGCAGAACTGACAGGTCTGACCGGCGGCGGCCTGGGGGCTGGCCCGCCATTCCTCGATTGTGTTTTCCAGCGGCTTGCCGTTGATGGCCTGATCGGCGGAGAACTGATGGCAGGCGGCGCAGAACTCCGAGCGCTCGAAATCCTTGGTTCCGGTAAAGCCGCCGTGGGGCAGGTCGCCTGTGATCCGTCCCACCGCCCCGGTGCTGCGCTGGGGCGGGCCAAAGCGTTGGTGGCCGCGCAGGTGACAGCCGCCACAGGAATTACCGGCGGCGGCCAACCCCTGGGCCTCGGGCCGATGGGCATTGCCCTTCTTTCTCGCCGCCTCGAAAGCCGCCGCCTGCTCGGCCAATGGGGCATGGCAGTCGAGGCAGTCTTGGGTGTCTTCCTTCGACAAGGCCAGCAACTGGCCGACCAGACCGGGAGAGAAGGCCTTGGAATGCAGCGAGCCGCTCCACTGCGCCAGCTTGTCGGGGTGGCAGGCGCCGCAGGATTGCGGGTCCAGGGACTCTTCCAACTCCGACCATGCGGCCGGTGGTATGCCCTGGGCTTTAAGCGGCCGTGACCAGTATTCCTCCGCCTCGGCGCCGAAGCAGAGGAAAAGGGGCAAGAGCGCCAGAATCCGGCCAAGAATTGCCCTCATTGCCCCGGCCCGAGCCCAAGCTTGCCCTCGGTCTTGATCCGCGCCTGGGCGGCTTCGTCGTGGCGGTACCATTCCTCGGCTTCCGAAGAATTATGGGCCTTGACCCAGTCGCGGACAAAGCCGTTGGCGGCGATCCACTCACCGCCGGGGGGCTTGATCCGCTGAAGGGCGAAGGCGCGCACGCCTTCGTTGCTGGTGAACAGCCCGTCCACCGTGACCGATTTGCCGCAGAAGGGCAGCAGGTCGCGGGTGGCCCCGGCGAAAGGATCGGCATTCTTCATGGCCAGGATCAACGCGCCATCCTTTTTCAGCAGGCCAAGCTGACGGCGGCCCGCGCCGCAATCCTTGGGGCAATCCCTGGTCAGGGCGCATTGAATATCGACCACAATGCCTGCGAAGCTGGCCGCTTGCTCGCCCGGCAGGCCCCAGGACTCCGCCGCACCGGCGGGGCTGGCGATCAGCAGGGGAAGAATGAGCAAGAGTTTGCGCATGCTTATCACTCCCCGTATGGCTGGATGCCGTTATCGGCATGGGTCTGATTGACGATGCCGTGATCGTCCATCACCTGATCGATCAGGAGATAGCGCAGCCCGTCACGCTCGATGATGTCGCCCTCGACCGAGACTTCGTGGGTCTGAAGGCGGAGCAGACGCGGATTGGCGACGTTCTCCTTGTCCTTGTCGACCTTGAGGATGGTGTAGAGGGTGCCGTCGCTGGTGCGCAGGCCCACCGGGATGCCGCCGACGGCGCACCAGATGGCGCATTGGTGGTGGGCGGTGCCCAGGGCAAACATGATACCGGTGGTTTGGCACCAGGAATCGATCACCTCGCCGGTCAGCTTGACCCGATGACCGGCGCCCCGGCTGGGCGGAATGGCAACAACCAGCAAGGCCAGCCCGGCCAGGACCAGTATCCATTGCCTGGGGAGAATTGCCCTCATGATCGCCTCCTTTAAACAGAATGCGGCCAGCCGGGACAGATCCCGGCTGGCCGCCCGGGGAGGACTACATCTTCTTGGCGGCGCAGGGATTGGCTGGCTTGGCGGCGCAGGGGTTGGCGGGCTTCTTGTCCATCATGGCCTTGTCGTCCATGGCCTTCTTGTCGTCCATGGTCTTTTTTGCGGCGCAGGGGTTCGCGGCCTTGGCGGCGCAGGGATTGGCGGCCTGGGCATAGGCCCCGGCGCTGCCCAGGGCCACGAAGCTGCCGACGGCGATGGTGAAGGCGAGGGTCCGAAGTGACGTGAGCATGCAAGTCTCCATGATTAAGACCAACCGCGTTAGAACCGCGTGGTCATGTTCACCAGCCAAGGCGGCGTGGTGTCGGCGAGCCGGGTCTCGACCACTTTGTCGAGTCCGGAAAGGATCAGACGTCCGACCAGCAGCACCCTGCCCAGGATTGGGCTTGGTAAGGGGGAACGTCTGTCCTGGTTTCGCCGCCGCTCACGCGAAGGTTACGTGGGGGGAGGTGGAATTTATGGGGGGAAGGGGAAGACTTCCTGGCCGTCCCATCTGCAATTTGATGCTGGGGTGGTTGGCGAGGACCTGGGCGCCACCTGGGGGGCGACTGGTCGGGTCGGTTGTTTATTGCCGGGGATGGCTGATGCCAGGCCGTGTTGAATGACCGCTTTTTGGTCAGTTCGACTCAGCAGAGTTTTGCTAAACATTTGGAAGCAGAAAAATCTTGTAAAAACAATGTGTTAGCTAATGAACGGTACAGACCATGCAAGGATCGAAGGAGCGGACCACATGCTGGACTGCTACCGGCGTGGTCTCTCCAGGCAGTACGGGGGTTCCGGCCAGGGCCATTTCCAGAGCTCCCGGATTGCCCTGGGCATCGCGGGGAGAGAAGTTCCAGGTGGTGGGGGCGATGATCTGGTAATGGGCGATGCGCCCGCCGTCCAGGCCGATCCAATGGCCCAGTGTGCCGCGGGCGGCTTCGACCAGCCCCGTGCCAGGGCCATCCCCAAGATCGGTGGGGGGAAAACAGAACGGTTCGGCCGGGCGGATGGCGCGGATCCAGGTTTCCATGGCGGGGATCAGCCGGGCCAGTTCCAGCAGGCGCGCCACCACCCGATCCTGCACCGAGCCGCCGGGCCGGGTCTTGATCAGGTCGCGGATCAGGGGATGGCCGTCCACCATCTGGCGGGCCAGGGCTCCGACCTCGGCCACCTGGCCCGCCAGGCGGGGCGCCTTGCACCAGCTGTAGCCTTCGGGCTTATCGGGCGAGGGAATGGTCTTTCCGGCGGAAGGCGAGGCGGTTGTGCCCTCCATCCAGGAATGGGCGTGATCCTCGGTGACCTGGGTGGGATCGAAGACCGTCAGGGCGTCCCGGTCCCAGACGCCGGGGGCGAACAGGCCAAAGCTGCCCGACGAGATGAAGCGGCCGGGGCCGGACCCCAGACCCGTGAAGTTCAGGTGGCGGGCGATATGCAGGAACAGGCGGAAATCGCCGCGATCGAATGGAGCGGCATCGGCCCAGGCCTCCAGGGCCGCGATGCCGTTCAGAGCGGCGATGGACTCCAGGCTGTCGGCGAAAAGATGGGTTTCCAGCGCCTCGCGGAATTCGGCGAGGATGGACAACAGGCGGATCTTCTCGCCCGGATCAATTCCCTTGGTGACGCCGCCCGGCTGCAGCGCCAGCGAGTGGGGCCACTTTCCCGCCAACAGGCCCATCAGGTGGAGAAAACGGGCGCGGGCAGGCAACAAAGTGCGGGCGCATTCGCCGTCACCCGCCGCGAAGCGCCGCCTTGCCGTCTGGAACCACGGGTGCTCGCTGTAACAAGACCGCGCCAGATCGGGGGCGAAGAACAGCATGAAGTGGGTCAGGTGGTCTGCGGCATTCTCGCAAGCCAGGATCAGATTGGTGGCCAAGCTGCCGTTGTCGGGCATGCTCGCCTGTCCCAGATCCGCCAGGGCGCGGGCCGCCGCCACCGATTGCGAAACCGAGCAGATGCCGCAGATGCGCGGCGCGATGACGAGGCAATCGGCGGCCGGACGGCCCAGCAGAATCTGCTCGAAGCCGCGATAGAGGGGGGCGTTGACGCGGGCCTCGGCGACGGCGCCGTCCTGAATGTCCAGGGTCACTTCCAGATCGCCCTCGACCCGGTTGAAGGGGCCGACGATGAGACGGGTGGGGTTTTGGGTCATGGCGACTTGAATGGCTTGCGGGCGGGGGGGACGATGACGTGGTCGGCATGGGCATTGGTGCGCACCCGCTGGGGCGTCGCCGATTTGGACAAGGCCGCCAGGGCCACGAACCACGCCTTGGGCATGTCCACCGGCAGGCCCACCGGGATTCCCGCCACCTTGGCGGTTTCCTGGAAAGGCCCAGACGGCGTCTCGAAGCAGGGCGAGGTGCAGTTGATACAGGCATAGCCGCCATCGGTGCACGAGCCATAGCCGTTCCAGCGGCGGATATTGCAGTCGCCCGGCGCCTGGGTGGCGCGGCAGCCGAGATTTTCCATCAGGCAGCCGCGATCGGAGGGGCGCGCCGCGCTGGCCTTGAACTCGTAGAACTCGTTGCGGCCGCAGCCGTGATGGGCCAGGTGATCGGCATAGGTCCGCGGACGGCCCAGGGCGTCCAGATGCTCGGCCGAGATATTGCCCAGCGCCAGGGCCGCCAGGGTCTCGACCATCCAGCCGGGATGGGGGGCGCAACCGGCGATATTGACCACCGGCAGGCCAGAGCCGGAGCGGAAGGTCTTGCCCAGGGCACCTCCCAAATCCCAGCCGGAATACTGCAATCCGCGGGCGTCGGTGGGATTGTGTCCCGCCGCGGGCACGCCGCCGAAAGCGGCGCAGCTTCCCACCGCCACCACGGTACTGGCCTGCGCGGCCAGCCGGGAGATCCACTCCATCATGGGCTTGCCGCTGCCCGACAGCATCTGGAAGCGGCCGCTGCCCTGAGGGCCCAGAAGCACCGAGCCTTCGACGCACAGGCAGTCGAGGCGGACCCGCCCGCTGGCGCAATCTTCCAGAATGCTCAGCGCTTCGGTACCGCTTTCCTCGGACAGCGAGGGATGCCACAGCATGCGGATGCCGAAACGTTCGAGAGAGCGCAGCAACTCCGTGTCGTCGGCGGCCAGGGCCGACATGGTGCAGCCGCCGCAGCTGGCGGCTTGCAGCCACAGGAGGTTGAAGGTGTCGGAAGAAGAAGATGCCGCCATGACTTCACATTAAGCGCCGGGAGGAGGTGGGTTCAAGTCCCCTCGGTCGGCTCGTCGCGGCCGATCAGGGCCCGCGCCGCCGGAGTCCGCCAGCCGAAACGGACCGAGGCCATCCGAACCAGAACCGTCACTCCCGCCCCGGCCAGGGCGGCGGGCTCGGCGGAGACACCCAGCCCCAGTCCCAGGGCGGCGAAGACCAATCCCCCCGCCAGGGCGGCGGCGGCGTAGAATTCGCCGGGGCGGAAGATCAGCGGGTCCTCACGGGTCATCAGGTCGCGCAGCATGCCGCCGCCCACCGCGTTGACCACGCCGATCAACAGGGCGGAAACCCAGCCCAGACCGGCATTTAGGGCTTTCTGCGCTCCGAATACGGTATAAAGGCCCAATCCCATGGCATCCACCAGCAGGAAGACCAGCGACAGGCGGTTGAGGGCCTGACCGAACAACAGGCCGATGAAACTGGCGACCAGTACGGCGGTCAGATAATGCGAGCCCAGAACCGAAGGGACCTGCTGCAAAAAGACACCGTCGCGCAACAGGCCGCCGCCCAGGCCGGTGACCAGGGCCAGAAAAAACACCCCGACCATGTCATAGCCTTTGCGCATGGCGGTCAGCGCACCGGTGACGGCGAACAGGAACGTCGCGGCGAGATCGAAGGCGAGGGGCAGAGTGAACTGGCCGATCAGCATGGCAAGCGGTTCACTGATTCACGCGGTTGCGGCCTTCGACCTTGGCACGGTAGAGGGCCGTGTCGGCGCGGGCCACCGTGTCCTTGAAGGACTCTGACTCAGCGTATTGGGCTACGCCGAAGGATGCGGTGCAGGCGCCTGTTCCAGTGAAGACGGCCGTGGCGATGGTCAACCGCAGTTTCTCGGCCAGGGCCACGGCGCCCTCCAGATCAGTATTGGGGCAGATGATCAGGAATTCTTCACCGCCCCACCGTCCGACCACGTCCAACGCCCGCACGCCGTTGCGCAGCAGATCGGCTATGGATTGCAAGACCTCGTCGCCGGTCTGGTGGCCGTGGACATCGTTGATCGACTTGAAATGATCCACGTCGGAGATGATCAGCGAAACCGGCTCGGCATAACGCTGGGCGCGGTCCAACTCATGGGCGAAGGCCTCATCCAGGCGGCGGCGGTTGAACAGGCCGGTCAGGGCGTCGGTGATGGAAACCTTTTCCAACGCCACGCTTTTCAGGGCCAGTTCGGCATAGGCCTCCGCCAATTCGTTCTCGGCCTCCTTCAGGGCGCTGATATCAACGGCGATGGAGTGTTTGACCAGGCGGCCGTCGAACCAGTTGATCAGCGTCTCGCTCAACTGGTACCAGCAATTGTCGCGGTCGTTGAAATGCTCGAACACGATGGTGGTCGGCGGATCGCTGCGCAACGTGGACAGTTCCGCGATCTTGCAGAAATGACAGGGCGCGGGCTGGTCATAGATGGCCACGTGGCAGGTCTGGCCGGGCTCGGCCCCTGTCTTGCGGCGCATGGCCTGATTGAGGGTCACCAGTTCGCGCGTCCGGGCATCGACCACATAGATGGGAAACGGAATAACGTCGATGGTGCCGTCGCAACGCGGGCGCTGCTCCGCCTGTGCAAGCCTTGCGACGGCCGTCATCCGGGTCCCCTGGGCATTCCGCGGCGGCGCCATCAGGTCTTGAAGACCCGCGCGATCATATCGCGCAGCTTTTCCAACTTGATGGGTTTGAGGACATATCCCTTGGCTCCGGCCTTTACGGCGTTCATCACCATGCCCTGTTGGCCGTGGGAGGTGACCATGATGATGTTGGCCTCGGGAAATTCCTTCAAAATGCCGCTGGTGGCCTCGATGCCATCCATGTCCGGCATTGTGATGTCCATGGTGACGAGGTCGGGCTTGGACCGGCGGTAGGCCTCCAGGGCCAGCGCTCCGCTCCCCGCCGTTTGGACCACCAGATGGCCCAGTTCGGTCAGCATGCCTGTCAGCGTCCGGACAGTCAGCAAAGAGTCGTCGACAATCAGGACCTTCAATGGGTGCATCTCTCCCCCTTGCGTCTCTTCTTCCTCGATGACGTTCAGCTTTTGGTCGAAAAGTTCTGATGGACCAATAAAATTAATATCAAGAATACCATGGCTGGTTGCCATTTCGATGGTTGTAAAAATCGCCTTTTTGGGGCGAAGGATGTTGCGCTCCTCATCCAGTATGGATGGGGGGGACAAATGCATGACGTTGCCCGTCTCGGCCAGATCGGCGGTTGCATGGCCCAGGATGAAGTTGACCGTTTCCCCAGCGGTTTCACGCAAGAACAGTTCGCGTTCCTCGGGCAAGACCTTCAGCCTCGCGGTCACCACTTCGCGGATGTGTTCGAGCAGGACGCGCTGGAAGCTGAAGACGATCATCAGCTTGATCGGACCATCGGTGCAGACGACAGCAGTTATATCGCGCAACTGTAGTGAGTCCACATTGCCGGTTCGCGGTTTTGCTCTGGAAACCTTGAGGCCGATCTCCTCTTGGAGGTAGTCCCGCGTGCGGGTCAGGACCGCCGCCATGGCCGGCGGGAATTTCAGGGTGTTGAAGGTCATTGGATGTGCCCCTCCACCTGCGGCGGATAGGGGATATGGAACAGAACATGCGTGCCTTGGCCGCGACGCGAGTCGATGCGGATGCTGCCACCCAATTCCTCGACGCTGGCCTTCACGGCGGTCATGCCGACGCCGCGCCCGGACAGTTCGGTGGCCTCGGTGCGGATGCTGATTCCGTCGGCGAAGACCAGATCCGCGATATCCCAGCCGCTGACGTCGGAGGTGGTCAATTCGGCGGCCCGTCGGCGCAGGTTTTCCACATCGATGCCAGCGCCGTCATCGGCGATATCGATGGCCAGCAAGCCCTCCATGCGGCGAATGGCGCAGCGGATGGTGCCGATTTCACTCTTGCCGGTGGACAATCGGGAATCCGGGTCCTCGATCCCGTGATCGATGGCGTTGCGGAAGACGTGGCCGAGCGAGCGCAGGAACGGCCCGAACACTTCGGGATCGATGCGGACGTCGTCGCCTTCGACCACCAGGGGTCCCACTTCCTTTTCCAGTCGGGCGGAAATCTGGTGGATCATCTTGTCGAAATCGGCGATGGCCTGACGCAGCGACACGGTGCGGATGGCGGCGATTTCCTCGATGACCTCGGGGATCTCGGTTTCCGCCAGCAGTCCGCGGGCGAAGCGTTCAAACCGCTTGGCCTGTTCCGGCGTGACGGTGACCACGCCGCGCCGCGCCATGAAGTCCTCGCCCAAGGCCTCGCGGACGGTTTCCAAATCGGCGTTGAGGACGGACTGCCAGTCGCGGGCGAAGACCATGGACGCGGCTTCGGCGGCGTCGCCCCTGCGGCCCAGGCGTTGCAACGCGGATTCCACCTCGTGAAGATTGGTGGGCAGGTGGTGAAAGCCCAACTGGTTGAAGGTGCCCTTGAAGGTGTGGATGGTCCGGTACAAGACCCCCCGGTCGCGGCCCCGCCACATTCCCGGCCCGTCCTGGACGAAGTTGGAAAACTCGGCGACGGCGTCAAAGAAGTCGTTGCCGTAGGTGACGGCGGACACGATCATCTCGAGCCGGGTCCGCTCGCGCGCGACCTGCGCCGCCAGCGCCTTCTCGCCGGTGACATCGGTCAGCACCACCATGATCGCCTGATCCAGTGGCTTGAATTCGGTCTTAAGGATCCGGTCGCCGATATTGATTTCCTCGGGCAGCAGCGACAGGTACAGCTCGGCGCGGGAGGGGTCGGGTTCCTTCAAGGCCTCTTCGATGCAGGCGCGCAGCGTGTCGCGGGCGTGTTCGTCGCCGGAAAACAGCAGCTCATCCACCGACTTGCCGGCTGGCGATCCGTCGAAGAAATCCAGGCAGGCATGGCTGAATTCCGGCTCGACCAGCAAGTCGCCGCGGAACGACAAGAAACCCTGACCGGAATTGTCCAAAAGGGCGGAAACCTGATCGCTCTTGGATTTAACCGTGGACAGGGATTGCGCCAGTTCGCGGGTGCGGTCGCGGACGCGTTCTTCCATCTCGGTATAGAGCTGGGCGTTTTCCAGCGAAATGGAGGCCTGGCTGGCCAGCAGGTCCAGTACGGCGACCCGCTTGCGGGTAAAGGCCCCGGCGGCCAGGTGGTTTTCCAGATAAAGCACCGCCGACAGCGCCCCATGGGTCACCACGGGCAGGCACATCACCGACTTGACCCCGCCGCGCGCCGCGTAACCCTCGGTCATGAAGGTGTTGGGGCCGATGGCGTTGTCGATCACCACCCTTTCGCGGGTCCGGGTGACATACTGGAACACGGTCAGAGGCAGATCGTCGGAACTGGGCACGGTGGCGCAGGTGGAGACCGCGATGAGGTCTCCCTCCACCATGGCCTCGGCCTCGATGCGGAACGTCTCTCCATGGCGCAGGATCAGCAGGCCGCGATCGGCACCGGCGTGTTCGACCACGATGCGCAGCAGGGATTCCACCAGATTGCCCAGCACGATCTCGCCGGAAACGGCCTGCTGGGCTTTGATGACGGTCATCAGGTCCAGTCCGTCGGCGCTGCCGCTGAAGCCGGTGACGGCTCCATCGGCCATGGCGGAATCCGCCAGTCTGGGGAAAGCCTGGTCAAGCTGGGCGACCTTGGCCAGCGCGCCCCAGCGCGTATAGCAATAGCGGGCGTTGCGCAGATAGTTCTCGGCGATGCTGGGCAGTCCCTGATCCAGGCAGAAACGGCCCGCCCGCTCGTTGGCGATGGCCTCGCAATGAAGCTGGCCCTGTTCGCGGGCCGTCAGGATCGCCGTCTCATAAAGGCGCATCACCTCGTTGCCGCTGCCGGACAGGGCGGCAATCTCCGCATCGATGAGGACCGCGCGCGCCGCGAAGGTTTCGGGGCAATGTTCGGCCCACAGCACCAGCTTACGATGATGTTCGGCCAGCCAGGGCCCCATCTCGGCCCGGTGTTTTGCGTCGGCGCTGGGATACAGCGCCGTGATGGCCAGCGCCCCGTAGAAGTGATGGGAGGACTCGATCACCGAAGACGAGATCTTCGGCACCAGGGCGGCGGTCTCGCGGGCGGCGGCCAGCGCCTCCTCGTGGCGGCCCATCAGATAGGGGGTAACCTGACGGACCACATGGTAGAAGGCGATGCCATAGCCATGGGCCGTCCCCACCAGGGCCTCGTAGGAGGCCTTGGCGCCGTCCGCTCCGGCGACGCCCGGCGTGATCTCGAGCTCGACGCCCTGCAGGCCGGTGATGAACAGCTCCTGCAAACGCAGCATCAGGATGGCGAAGGGGATGCGGGCATTGGCGGCGAAGGGGGCGAATTTGCGCATATGGGCCAGGACCAGGTCCAGCGGCTCGCCCTTCTCGAACAGCATCCAGGCCGAAGCATAGGCCACATAGGCGGCATAGATCAGATTGCCGGTGTCCAGGCAGGTGCGGAAGGTCTCTTCCAGCACCGGCATGATGGTGGCGATGGGCTTGCTCCAGGGCGTGACGAAATAGCCATGGCGGAACAGCAAGGTTCCCTTGAGTGGCGCGCTATTGAACCTTTCGCCCAGTTTGAGCGCCAGTTCCGAAAACTCCAGCCCGGTGCGGAAATCCTCGAACCGGCCGACCAGGGACACGGAATAGCCGGAAAAAGCCGCGCTGGAATCCTCGGTCACACCATGGTGCAGGGACAGGTTGATGGCCGCCAGTCCCAGGAAGGGATAAAGCAGCGGGCGGACATGGTAAACCGCCGGAATGGCGTCGGCGATGACGCCGATCAGCGCCCGGACGGCCGGGACACGGCATTCAGGCAGGGAGACCAGATCGGCGATATGGCGCCCTTCGAGGAGACCGGCCAGTTCCAGCCGGGCCGCCTGGACGGCCTTGGCCGTGTCGTCTTCCGTCTCGGGGCAGGTGAGCCCGAAACGCTCCAGGGCCTTGACGGCGATGGCCACGGCGTCGCCATAGCGGCCCGAGACCATGAACATGCGAAAGCGCAGGCGCCAGACCTGGGCGCTCTGATCATCGCTGTCCGTCTTGCCCAGTAGCAATTCGAACAGTTCATCCGCCTGGGCGTGATTGCCCACCAGATATTCGCACTCGGACAGATCCAGGAAGAGGGCGAAGGTCTGGTCGTGGTCCGTTTCCCAGCAATCGGCGTTCAGCAGGTTGCGCGCCAGGGCAAAATAGACCCGCGCCGAGGCATTGGCCGATGATGCCTTGGCCTTGCGCCCCGCCTGGGTGTTCAGCCGGGCCAGCAGATCGCGTTCGGCCCGCTCGGTGATCATCTGGCGGCCGAGATTGAGATGGTGAATCACGTCGAACAGCCGGTCCTCGACCTCGGTCTCGCTCAGCCGCTCCAGCATTCGCCGCCCTATCTGCAGATGGGTGGCGACCATTTCGGAGATGGGCAAGGACAGATAGGCGGCTTCCTGGATGCGGTCATGGGTAAAGGCCAGACGGTCACCGCTGCGGATCAGGAAACCGGACTGAATGGCCTTTTCCAGGCTGTTCAGGCACTCCTCCTCCGAGCGGTCGTAGACCATGACCAGGGTGCCCAGCGTGGTGCCGCTGCCCAGGCAGGCGATCCGGCGCAATTCCGCCTGATCCGCCTCGGGCAGGCGGCGCAACTTGGCCGCCATCAGCACCACCACATTGTCGGAAAAGCCCATGGCCCCGATGCGTTCGAGATCCCAGCACCACAGACCCTGGGCCAGATCGAACCAGAGAAGTTTCTCTTCCGCCAGGGAGGTGAGAAACTGGATGGCGAAGAACGGATTGCCCGCCGTCTTCTGATGGATCAGCCGGGCCAGGGGCTCCACCTGCTCGGGCGTGCCGCGCAGGGTGTCGGTTACCATGAGGGAAAGGTCGTCCGCGCTCAGCGGCTTGAGAACGATGTCGTTTACCGCCCGCCCACCCTTGCGGATGGTGTCCATGGACAGCATCAGCGGATGCGACGAATCCACCTCGTTGTCGCGATAGCTGCCGATGAGCAGAAGATACCTCACCTCCGGGTGGGTCATCAGATGTTCCAGCAGCTTCATGGAGCCGTTGTCCATCCACTGCAGGTCGTCGAGGAACAGAACCAGCGGCTGCTCCGGCCGGGACAGGACCGAGACGAAGCGGCGGAACACGGTCAGGAAGCGGACATGGGCCTCGCCGGGGGGAAGTTCCGGCACGGCGGGCTGCTTGCCGATCACCAGTTCAAGCTGGGGAATGAGATCCATCAGCAAATCGCCATTGGGCCCCATGGCATCCAGGAACGCCTCGCGCCAGCGCCGGATATCGGATTCGGGGGACCCCAGAATCTGGCGGACCAGGGTATGAAACGCCTGGGCGAAGGTGGAATAGGGAATGTCGCGCTTGTGCTGATCGAACTTGCCCGCGCCGAACATGCCGTCGCGCTCGACCATGGCGGAGTGGATCTGGTTGACCAGGGCCGACTTGCCCACACCGGAATAACCCGATACCAGCACCAGTTCCGGCGCTCCGTCATCGGCGACCCGGCGGAAGGCATCGAGCAGGAGGGCGGATTCCGACTCGCGGCCATAAAGATGTTCGGGAATGGTGAGGATGCCCGAATGGTCGTTTGCCGCCAGGGGGAAGCTTGAAATCCGGCCCTCTGCCACCTGTTGGGCCAGGCAATGCTCCAGGTCCGTGGCCAGACCCTCGGCGGTCTGATAACGCTCCTCCGCCGTCTTGGCCAACAGCTTCATGATGATGGCCGAAACCTGATCGGGCAGGCCCGCGACCCTTTCCCTGGGCGGCGAGGGCTGGCGGGCGATGTGGCAGTGCACCCATTCCATGGGATCGACCGCCGAGAACGGGCGCAGGCCGGTGAACACCTCGTAGAGGACGACGCCCAGCGAATACAGGTCGGAGCGGGAATCCACCGAGCGGTTCATGCGTCCCGTCTGTTCCGGGGCCATATAGGCGAAATTGCCGACGGCGATCTCGATCATCTGGCTGTGCCGGTGTTCGCGCTGAAGTTGCGAGGCCGATCCGAACCCCGTGAAGACCACCGTGTCTGCGGTTTCATCGATCAGGATGTTGTTGGGCGTGACGTCCTTGTGGATCAGCCCCCTGGCATGGATGTGTCCCAAGGTCCGCGCCATGGCGGACGACAGGCGCAGCAAGCGGGACAGGTCGGCCTGGCGCAATGGGCCGGACCGCGATGCGATCAATTGCGACAAGAGCTGGCCGCCGGGATCGGAAAGGGTAAGGCTGGGGCGGCCGGAGGTTTCATCCAGTGACAGGGGAACGGCGCCCCAGGCGGCATCGATTTCGGTCCTCAGCGCGAATTCGCGACGAAGCCGATCAATGACCGCTTGCGAGGGGCGCGCGGACAGGGTGCTGCGCAGCAGAATCGCCCGATTTCCCGGGGCCGTGCCCCGTGCCAGCGACATCTCCTCTTCCCGGCAGAGGGTGTCGGTTATTTTGACCCCGGACGGAACAGTCATTGTTCCCAAGATCCCCCAAAACAGGACTGCTGGCGGCTGCTCCGACTTGGGAGGCCATCACCTCCCACAGCCTACGTTGCTTTGCCTTTACGTTCAATCGCCACAACCACTCGTTCCATCGGTTTCCTTCTTCCTGTGGTCTCCCGCAAAATGAAATCCATGGCCGGTGGCCGAGGCATCAAAATTGTGATGGCGCATCAATAGCAATGAATGGACTGTTATGGCTCGCTTATGATATCCAAAACGACAAATCGGCATGTTTGGGTGGCAAGATGAGAGATGAGAATCAAGGAAAAATAGACGATAGCGAGAGTTCTGAGGAGCAGACTGGAAAAAAATAGAAACAGGCGATGGTCAAAATCCCGTGAAAATAGTGGTTTTGATCGTGGGCATGGCTTCGGCGGCGGCAATCCGTTCGGCGGAGGTTTCGGTGGCGGGTTTGGTCCCGGCCAGTTCATGCAGATGTTGCCCCTCCTGATGGCCATGAGCGGCGGCATGCCCGGCGCCGGAATGGCCAATATGCAACTTAAACTATTGATGTGGATGGTCGAGACCTGGCTGGACTACCTGTCGGCCATGCAAGACGTGTTCGAGCGGGCCTTTGACCGCCTGCGCGAAATGGAGCTGTGCGGCGGCTTCATGGGCGGCGGCGGCGATCAGGGCGACGACGGCAAGGACTGGTAATCGCAAGGGCATGCGGTCGGGGCAGGGGGGATGAGTATGGGGGGCGTGCGCAAGCCGCTGGATATCGCCATCATCGGGATGGCGTGCCGCTTTGCCGGTGCATCCGATTGGCGGGCCTATTGGCGCAATCTGCTGGATGGGGTCGAGTCGGTCACCTTTCTCACCGATGCCCAGATGATCGAGGCCGGGGTGGACCCGGCCCAGTTGCGTCATCCCGATTACGTCAAGGCGTCCTTCCTGCTGCCCGAGGCCGACCGCTTCGACCCGCTGTTCTTCGGCTATTCCCCCCACGAGGCCCGGCTAATCGACCCGCAGCAGCGCCATCTGCTGGAAGTGTCGTGGGAGGCGTTCGAGGATGCCGGTTATCCCCCCGGCCAGGATTTCGGGCCCGTGGGCGTCTATGCCGCCACGGGCAGCGTGGTCACCAATTATATGATGAACGAACTGGCCGATCACCCGGATTCCCGGGGCGCCACGGCCAGCCTGCTGCATATCGGCAATGACAAGGATTTCGCGGGCACCCGCGTCTCGTTCAAGCTGAACCTGACGGGGCCCAGCCTGAATGTGCAGACCGCGTGTTCCACCTCCCTGGTCCTGGTCCATCTGGCCTGCAATGCCATCCAGGGTGGGGAATGCTCCATGGCTCTGGCGGCGGCCGGGATCGTGCGGGTGCCGCAGGCGGCGGGCTATATGGGGGTGAAGGGCGCCATCTTCGCGCCCGACGGCCATATCCGCACCTTCGATGCCGAGGCGGGGGGAACGGTGTTCTCGTCCGGCGTGGCGGCCATGCTGTTCAAGGGCCTGGACCAGGCCGTGGCCGATGGAGACAACATCTATGGCGTGATCCGGGGCACGGCGCTGAACAATGACGGCGGGCGCAAAGCGTCCTATGCCGGAACCAGCGTGCGCGGCCAGACCGACGTGATGAAGGCGGCTTTGGCCCAAAGCCGCTTCGATCCCTCCACCATCGGTTCGGTGGAGTGCCACGGCACAGGCACCACGGTGGGCGACCCGCGCGAATTCACGGCGCTGCAGCGCGCCTTCGAGGGTGACAAGCGCGAGGGCAAGCGCCCCATCGGCTCCACCAAGCCCAATATCGGCCATTCCGAGCAATCGGCCGGTCTGGCCTCCATGATCAAGACGGCGCTGTCGCTCACCGAAGGGGTGGTGCCGCCCACCATCAACTACCGCATTCCCAATCCGCGTCTGAAGATCGAGCAGTCCCGGTTCTTCGTGAACACCGAACGCCTGGACTGGCCCGCAGTCGCGGAGCATCGGCGCCGCGCCCTGGTCAACGGCCTGGGCATCGGCGGCACCAATGCGGTGGTGGTGATGGAGCAGGCGCCGGTCGCGCGGCCGCGCACGGGCGCCGCGCCTCGTCCCCGCCATCTGGTGGTGCTGTCGGCCAAGTCCGCCGATTCCCTGGACGCCAATTCCGCCCGCCACCGCGCCTGGGCTGAAGCCCATCCCGAGATGAATATGGGTGACTATGCCCATACCATGGCGGTGGGCCGGACCCATTTCGATCATCGCTTCGCCTGCGTCGTCTCTTCCCCCGCCGAGCTGGCCGCCAGGTTGGAGGGGTTCAAGGCCGATCCCAAGGCGGCGCGCAAAGTGTCGCAGCCCCGCAAGCTGGCCCTGTTGTTCAGCGGCCAGGGCGCCCAGGTGGCGGGCATGGGCCGCGCGCTTTACGAGACGGAGCCGGTCTTCCGGGCCGAGTTGGACAAGGTGGCCGCCGCCCTCGATCCCCATCTGGACGCCAGTCTGCTGGACGTGCTGTTCAGCGAGGGCGAGCAGATCCACAACACCGGCTATACCCAGCCCTGCCTCTTCGCGGTGGAAGTGGCCCTGGCCCGCACTCTGGCCGCCTGGGGCATCAAGGCCGATGCGGTCTGCGGCCATTCGGTGGGCGAGTTCGCGGCTTGCGTCATCGCGAAGGTGTATTCCCTGGAGGATGCGGCGCGGCTGGTGGCCACCCGTGGCCGAATGATGCAGGCCTTGCCCGCGGGCGGCGCCATGAGCGCCGTTTTCGCCGAGGAATCTCTGGTTTCCGAGGTGCTGGCCGCTCTCGACCCCGCCAAGATCGGCATCGCCGCCGTCAATGGGCCGCAAGGAACGGTGATTTCAGGCGCGGCCGACGAGGTGGCCAAGGCGGTCAAGGCGCTGGAGGCCAGGGGCATTGCCTCCAAGGCCCTGACCGTGTCGCATGCCTTCCATTCGCCGCTCATGGACCCGGCTCTGCCCGAGCTTGATGCGGCGGTCTGGCAGGTCGAGGCCAAGGCTCCGGCCATGGCCTGGGTCTCGACCTATACCGGTCAGTTAAAGAACGACGCGCCCGATTCCGAATACTGGTGCCGTCAGGCGCGCCAGGCGGTGCGCTTCGCCGATGCGGTGGCCGAACTGGTCAAATCGGGGATCAAGGATTTCCTCGAGATCGGCCCCGGTGGCGCCTTGCTGGCCCTGGGGCGCAGCGTCTCGGGCCAGGAAGGGCTGGGCTGGCTTCCCAGCCTGGGCCGGGGCGACGAGCATCAGACCCTGTTGGAGAGTCTGGGCGCGCTGTACCGCGCCGGTCATGACCCCGACTGGGCCTGTTTCGATGCGCCCTTCGATCTCAGGCGTTTGTCGCTGCCCACCTATGCCTTCGCGCGCGAGCGGGTGTGGGCCACCAAGGATTACGAGCCTGTGGGCGGACGCCGCGTACCCGTAGCCGCAGGGATTGGCCTGACCGGACGGCGGCTGTCCTCGCCCTTGGCCGCGCATCAATACGAGACCGAATTCAGCCGCGAGCGCTTTTCCTGGCTCGACGATCACCGGGTCCATGGGTCCGTTGTGCTGCCTACCACCGCCGGTCTGCTGGCCGCCCTGGAAGGGGCGCGTCCCCGGCTGGGCGACGGGCCGCTGGAGGTGGCGGGGTTTGCCCACGGCGACGCCCTGGTCCTGGGCGATGACGAGGTGCGCCTCGGCCATCTGGTGGTGGAGCCCCATGGCGAGGGGGCGGGATTCTTCCTGTCCAGCCGGGGCGGTGACGACGAAAAATGGCGCACCCATATGCGGGGCGAGATCCGCCGCGCCACGCCGGGCAAGGCGAAGGCTTTCGACGCCAAGGCGCTGAAGCGGCGCTGTCATCTGCCGGTCAAGGCCGACAGCTATTACGCTGGCATGCGCTCGCTCGGTCTGGCCTACGGCCCCAGTTTCCGGGCCATCGAAAGCCTGTGGCGGGGCGAGGGCGAGGCCCTGGCCCGTATCCGTCTGCCCGATCATGTGGAGCCCATGGGCAACGGGCTGATGCATCCGGCCCTGCTGGATGCCTGCCTGCATGTCTATCCCGCGGTGATCGAGGAGCACGGCGACTTCACCCAGCCGCCGCCCGAAGGCTCCTCCGCCCATCTGCCCTTGAGCCTCGAGCGCTTTTCTGGTGCCCGCTCGGAGGAGCGCGAGGTCTGGGTCCATGCGCGCAGGCGCAAGCCCAACGGCCATGGCGGCGATATCACGGTGATCGATATCGAGGCCTTCGACCCCGATGGTCGCCCGGTGGCCGCCTTCGAGGGATTGTCGGTCAAGAAACTGCCCGCCTCCCTGTTCAGGCCGCGCAAACCCGATGGCGAGGATGGCTGGCTTTATGCCAAGCGCTGGGACGACAAGCCTGTGCCGCCGGTGGCCGCCAAGGCTTCGGGGCCGCTGACCTGGCTGCTGCTGGGCGGTGACGGTTTCGCCAAACCCTTGAAGGAGGCCCTGGGCCGTACCGGCGCCGCCTGCCGTGTGGTGGCGGCCAAGGACTGCCCCCGTGATCTGGAAGGCTTCTCCCGCCTGCTGGAAAGCTTCGCCGCCGAGGCCGGGGCGGGCAAGGCCGGAATCCTCCATCTGGGCGGAATCGAGGCCCCCGGCGAGGAGGCCTGGGGCGACGAAGGGGCGCAGCGGTCTGTCTATGACCCCGTCCTGAATCTGGCGCGTGCCCTGGGACTGACCCGCACCAGCTTTCTGGTGGCGCCCAAGCTGCATCTGATTACCCGCAATGCCGTGGATGCCACCAAATCCGAGCCTGCCGCCCATGTGCTGGGCGCTGGTCTGTGGGGGCTGGGGCGGTCCCTGGCGCTCGAGGCTCCGGCTCTGTGGGGCGGACTGATCGATCTGGAAGCCGGTGGTGCCCCTGGTGCCGAGGCGGAATTGCTGGCCGCCCATCTGGCCGCCAGTGATGACGAGGCTCAGGTGGCCCTTCGTAGGGGCAAGCGTCTGGCCGCCCGGCTGGTGCGCGCCGCCGTGCCTGATCGCCGAGACACGGCGGGCGAGGGCGGAACCTATCTGGTGACCGGCGGATTGGGCGCGCTGGGTGTGCTGACCGCCCAATGGCTGGTTTCGTCGCGCAAGGCCGCCCATCTGGTGCTGGTCAGCCGCCAGGGTGACAAGGCCGCCAATGCCGCCGAAATCGCGGCGCGCATCAAGGCCCTGGGCGCCAAGATCACCATCGCCAAGGCCGATATTGCCAAGGAAGGTGATGTCGCCAAGCTGCTGGGCCGCCTCGCCAAGGCCGAACCGATGCTCAAGGGCATCTATCACAGCGCCGGTGTGCTGGACGACGGTCTGGTGGACCAGATGGAATGGGGCAAGTTCCGCCGCGCCCTGGCGCCCAAGCTGGATGCCAGCTGGTGGCTGCACAAGCATAGCCAAGGCCTGAAGCTTCACGATTTCGTGCTCTACTCCTCGGTGCTGAGCGTGATCGGCTCGGCGGGGCAGACCAACTACACCACCGGCAATGCCTGCCTGGACGCCTTGGCCGCCCATCGCAGGTCAAAGGGTCTGCCAGCCTTGGCGGTCAACTGGGGCGCCTGGGCCAGCGCGGGCATGGCCGACGGGTTGGGATCTCAGGGCTAGGCCATCTGGCGGGCGCGCGGCATCCATTACATCGAGCCCGAGATGGGGCGGGAAGCCTTCGACCTTCTGTTCGATGGTGCTGCCGATCAGGCCGTGGTGATCCCCGCCGACTGGCCCACTTTCCTGCGCCAGTTCCAGGTGCCGCCGCGCTTCTATGCAGAGTTGCAAGGCGGCGCGGTGGGCGGTCTGGCCGCCGATATCGAGGCGCTGAAGCAGGCCATGGCCTCCCCCGACCCGGGGCTTCGCCGCGCCGCCATCACCGATTTCCTGGCGCGTCAGGTCATGACCACGCTGGGCATGACGACCAAGGTGGAGCCCGACCGGCCCTTGCGCGAACTGGGCCTGGATTCGCTCATGTCGGTCACCCTGATCAACCGGGTGGAAAGTGCCACGGGCCTGCGCATTCCGGCGGTCAAGCTGATCAAGGGGCCCAGCATCGACGATCTGGTGGCCGATGTGTGGCCCGATCTGGCTGGAGTGGAGGTGAGCGCTCCTGCTGTTACCGAGCAGGTGGTAACCCAAGAGGCTCCTACGCCGCAGCCCAAGCCCGCCATCAATACCGGGGCCGGAAAGTGGCTGGTCACCGTGGCGCCGCGCGCCAATCCTCGTTACCGGGTGTTCTGCTTTCCCTTCGCGGGCGGCGGCTCGGCGGCCTTCCAGGCATGGTCGGCCACCACCGATCCAGCCATCGAGGTCATCGCGGTCGAGCCCCCCGGACGTCTGGCCCGCATCAGCGAAAAGCCGGTGCGCGACATGGATGTCTTCGTTGATCACGTCATCGACGAGATGGAGGATGCGGGCAAGCTGGACCTGCCCTTCGCCCTGTTCGGCCATTGCCTGGGCGGGCTGACGCTCTATGAGGTGGCGCGCACCCTGATCCACGAGACTGAGACCAAGCCGCGCCACCTGTTCTGCTCGGGGGCGCGGTGCCCCGACCGGGTGCGCGTCATCGGCCCGTTCGAGAAGAATCTGGCGCTGCATCTGGCGAATATGCCTGGCTACAAGCCCAATCTGCCGCCCTATCGCCAGGCGGACCCCATCTTCGCCGAGATCATCCGCCAGTTCGACATGGCGGCCAGCGACCAGTTCCTGGACGACCCGGAACTGCGCCGCCTGATGCTGCCCGCCGTGCGCGCCGAATTCGAGATGACCAGCAAGTACCGTTATGCACCGGAAAAGCCCTGGGACATTCCCATCACCTGCTTTGTCTCAAAGGGCGATCCTTACGTTTCCCGCCAGGACATCCTGGGCTGGGGGCGGTTCACCAATTCGCGCATGCAGGTCTATATGCGCGAAGGCACCCATTATTCCATTTTCGAAGACGCGGCTTTCATCCAGCGCGTCATCGGCCGTGAGCTGATGGCGCCACCATCCTGACCGGGATGGACGACAGGGGAGAACGACATGCATAAGCATAAGATGGCTTTGGTGCTGGGGGGCGGCGCCCCCAATTTCACCCTGATGACCGGCGCTTTGCTGGCCTTCGACGAGGCGGGCGTCAAGTTCGACGTGATCTCGGCCACAGGCGGCGGCGGCGGCGTGGCTCTGTCCTATCTGGCGCCCAAGGGAATGAGCCGCCAGGATTCTCTGCGCAATTCGGTGAATTTCGGCGTCTCGGATGCGATCTACAAATACATCCCCATGAACTACAAGGTGTTCATGAAGGGCAGCAAGATCGCTGCCGCCTATCGCTGGCTGTTGTCCAAGATGCCCGGCTACAACTTGATCATGAACCAGTTCAACATGACCAAGCGCCAGAAGTTCTACAGCGACCTGATCCAGATGGTCTGGGCGCTGTTTACACCCAGCACCGTCAATTTCTTCAGCAAGGGCCTGTGCGCCAACGCCCCGTTCATCATGGAGATGGTGGATTTCGAGGCCCTGAAGACGGTGGAGGAGGATGTCTACCTCAACGCCTATAATCTGACCGATCACAAGATGGCGATCTTCGGCAAGGATATCCTGGATTACGAGCATTTCGGCGCAACCCTGGCCTATCCTTTCATTTATCCGCCGGCCAAGGTGGACGGGAAATTGTACCTGGAGGGCGCGGCCGAGGACGCCTTCAACTTCCAAGGGCTTCTCGAGCATGACGAGGGCATCCGCACCGTGGTGGTGTTCGACGCCTTTGGCAATGAGGGCTATATCCAGGACCCGCCCAATCTGTGGCAGGCCTGGGGGCAGAACCTGATCCTGCCGCTGATCTCGCTGACCCGGCACGACCTGGCCTTCTTCGAGCATATGCTCGATGACTGGAACGAATCCCACCCGGCGCGCCAGGACGTGGAACTGATCAAGGTGACCTTCCCCATTCCGCCCGAATGGCTGCCCACCGCGCTGGACTGGTCGCGCTCGAATCTGGAGCGCATGTTCGAACTGGGCTACGAGACCGGCAAGAAATTCGTCGCCGAGAAGGGGGTCCGTCTGGGAGCCACCTTGCCGCCCAAGCCGACGCCCGCCAAGGGCCGCGGCGGCGCGGCCAAGAAGGACGACGACGCCATGTTCGGCGGTGCCAGCATCGGTTAAGGCAGGGACATTTCCGCATACCCCACCTCTCGTTTCACGAGGGGTGGGGTATGTGTTTTTATGTGACAATTCCGTTCAGACTGGAAGAATTAGCTGAAAACACATTATTTTGCGGCGCAAAAGCCCAAAGGTTGCGTTGCAGCAAGGTCAATGTGTATTTCCGTTGTTTTCAAGCGCCCGGCTTAGGGGTATCATTACTGGTATGCGCAAACTGCCCACAACGTTCGAGCAAGGTCATGCACGCCCCTCCAGCCGGAGGCGCAGGGCGTTTCCGTCTGGCGCGGAACTGATGTCACATACCATGTTCTCCATTCTGCACCAGACCAGCGCGGTTCTGGCCGGGGATGGGGTGGCGCGCATTGATGGCTTTGACGTCCATGAAGTGGGGCAAGACAGCGTCAAGCTGCACGACATCACCGCCGTGGCCGGGTTCGGCGTGCCGGTGGGTTTGCTGATCGCTTTCAGCTTCGACCAGACCCTGCTGGGCGACATTCTCGACAAGGCAACCGGCGCTCTGCCGGTCCCCGACGAGGAACGGGAACTCTATCTGCGCGAGACCGCGGCGGAGGTGGTCAATACGGTATTGGGTCTGTGTACCGCCGACTTCGAGTTGAAGGAAACCGCCGTCAGCCTGTCGCCGCCGGTGGTGATGGAAGGCTCGCGCGACATTCAGCGCCAGGGCGATGCGGTGTTTGCCAGCATGGACATCCTGACCGACAAGGGCGCGGTCAGCGTCAATCTGTTCGGGCCGCGCCATCTGTTCGATGACAGTCTGAACTACCGTCACTGAGTCCCGGACGAGGCCCCCTACTTTCGAAACAGCGGGATATCGATTTCGCGGTCGTGCTTGTCCAATTGCTCGGCGAAATCGGTCATCAAGGACTTGGCCTTTTCGGCGGACCCGCTTTGCACGGCGTCGCGAACCGGGGTGAGCAGCCGCAGCAGCCGCTGGTGGTCCTGTTTGAGGGTATCGATTGCCTCGGGATTGGCCTTGGCCGCCAGGCTCTCTTCCATGCGAAAGTGTATGCGCAACCGTTCGGTCAGCACATCGACAGCCTCCTGGGCGAGGCCGGTGCCGGGGTCGTTGCGCATGACCGCCGTCATGGACCGGATCATTTCATGAAGCTTCAGGTGTTCGGTGTCGATGGTCGAATCGCCGCTTTTCCACTGATCCTCGAGCCACGTCGCCATTCCAAATCCCCCCTCGTTGCACGCTAAACGGTTAGGTGGGGAGCCTCTGGGAACAATTCCAGGTGCAAGATCAGCCGCAGCGCACTCCGGTGCCGCCCAGGCCGCAATATCCGCCCGGTTCCTTGGCCAGATATTGCTGGTGATGTCCTTCGGCCCAATAGAACGGTCCCGCCTGGGCGATCTCGGTGGTGATGGCGCCAAAGCCCGCCCGCTGAAGCGCCTGGCCGTAGGCCAGACGTGACGCCTCGGCCTCGTCTTTCTGCGCCGGGCTGGTCCAGTAGATGGCCGAGCGGTACTGGGTGCCGATATCGTTGCCCTGGCGCATGCCCTGGGTGGGGTTGTGGCCTTCCCAGAATAGGCGCAGCAGCGCCGAATAAGGCACCTCCGCCGGGTCGAAGGCCACCAGCACCGCCTCGGCATGGCCGGTGCGCGCGGTGCAGACCTCCTCATAAGTGGGGTTGGGGGTGAAGCCCCCGCCATATCCCACCGAGGTGGAATAGACTCCGCCGGTCTTCCAGAACAGCCGCTCCGCCCCCCAGAAGCAGCCCATGGCGAAAATCGCCGTCTCCATTCCCACGGGGAAGGGCGGCTTCAAGAGGGTGTCGAGAACGTAGTGGCGTTCGGGAACGCGCATTTCACTGGCGCGGCCGGGCAGGGCCTGATCGGCGGCCACCATCACCGTCTTACTGGGTCCCCAAAGCGACATGGACGTGCCTCCGCAGTATGTGTCCAGACACTATATGGGGAGGAGGCTTCAACGCAACGAGATGGCGGCCAGGGCCAGGGCGGCGACGATGGCCAGGGCGCCCATGAAGATGTCGCGCTGGCGGCGCCGGGCCCGTTCCTTTTCCTCGATGCGGCGCTGCAGCCAGCGGGTGGTGACCTCCACGGCGGCTGCGCCGGGAAAGTCGCTGAACACGCCCTGCACCGCCGACGGCTCGAAGACCCCGTCGTTGAATTCGTGAATGGTGAAGACGCACCACTCGCCTTCGTATTCCACCTGGCAGGCCCAGTCCTGCAGCACCCAGCGGTCCAGAACCTTGCGGACGGGACGTTCGGCCTCCTGGACATGGAAGGAGAACTGAAAGCCTTCGACGGAGGCGATGCGGGACTCGGCCATGGCGGTACCTCAGTGAAGATGGCGTCTGCCGAAAATAACCACAGAACTACCAGATGTAATAATTGTTTCACCCCGACAGCACAAGTCCTTGCGTTATAGGATAGGCATGGATGGAAGCAAAACCTCTCCTGTCGAAGGTCGGCATCTTGTGCCGCAGCAGCCGGAAAGTGGCGCGCTTGATACGCTTTTCATCCCAGTTCCATTGTCCGTAACCAGACGAGGCGAGCCATGACCCATCAGGCAGCGACGGTCCACGCCCTTAACCCGGCCACCCCCGAAGGATTGGAGGTGCGCCTTGCCCGGACCCGCGCCGAAGTGGCCGCCGCCCAGCGCATCCGCTATCGCGTGTTCTACGAGGAGATGGGGGCCAAGCCGACCGTCGCCATGCAGACCCTGGAACAGGATTTCGATGATTACGACAAGCATTGCGACCATCTGGTGGTGCTGGCCGATGGTGACGTGGTCGGAACCTACCGCCTGATCCGGCGAAGCGCGGCACAAGCGGTGGGCCGCTTCTATACCGCCGGTGAATTCGATATCAGTCCCTTCCTGGCCGTCGAAGGCGAGATCCTCGAACTGGGCCGCTCCTGCGTCGATGCCCGCTGGCGCCACCGGGGCACGCTCCAGGCTCTGTGGCAGGGTCTGGCCGGTTATATGGTGGAGAATGACATTCGCCTGCTATTCGGTTGCGGCAGTCTGCCCGGCACCGATCCCGAGATCCTGGCGCCGCAACTGGCCTATTTGCGTGACAACCACATGGCGCCGCCCGCCCTGCGTGGCCGGGCGCTGGACAGCGCCGAGAAGGTGGATTTCGCCGGGATCGACGTTGCCTGGGACGCGCGCCGGGTCCTGGCCTCCCTGCCGCCGCTGCTCAAGGGCTATCTGCGTCTGGGCGGCGTGATCGGCGACGGCGCGGTGATCGACCGGCCGTTCAACACCACAGATGTCTTGGTGGTGGTCAATGCCGCCGATATCGCCGGGCGCTACGTAAAGCGTTTCAGCGCCTGACAGCGCGGTGAAGCGCCGCCAGCAACAAGGCGGGGTCCACCGGCTTGGCGACGTAATCGTCCATCCCGGCTTCCAGGCACAGGGCGGCGTCGCCGTCCAGCGCGTCGGCGGTCATGGCGATGATGGGAATGCGGGACACCGGGCCGGACATGGCGCGGATGCGCCGCGTGGCTTCCAACCCGTCGATGCCCGGCATGTGAACGTCCATGAGGACGAGGTCGAAGTGCTGGCGTGCCAGGGCGGCGATGGCCTCGGCCCCGTTGCGGGCCAGGGTGACCTGCTGCCCCCAGCGGTTCAGCAAGACGGTGGTCAGCTTCTGGTTGACCGGATTGTCCTCGGCCAGCAGCACCGCCATGGGGGGCAGGTCGGGGATCTGCTCCTCTATGGCTGCGGCCCTGCCGTCGTCGGAAGCGGGGGTGAAGGGCAGGACGACGTGGAAGGTGGTGCCTTGGCCCGGAACGCTGTCGAAGCCAATCTCGCCGCCCATCATCTCCACCAGCTTCTTGCAGATGGAAAGCCCCAATCCGGTGCCGCCGAAGCGCCGGGTGATGGAGGAATCGGCCTGGACGAATTCGCTGAACAGACCGGATGCGGCGGCGGGGTCGATACCGATGCCGCTGTCGGCCACCTGGAAGCGAAGGCGGGAATCGGGCAGGGCCTCGACCAGGACCTCCACACCGCCCCTTTCGGTGAACTTGACGGCGTTGCCCATCAGATTGGTCAGAATCTGGCGCAAACGGTTGGAATCACCGCAATGATGGCGGGGCACGTTCGCGGCAATATGCAGCCGGAGATCCAGCCCCTTGTCCATGGCGGCGCCCTTGAGCAGCGCGCCCATCTCTTCCATCAGGCGGTAAAGGTCGAAGCGGGTGGATTCCATCTTCATCTGCCCGGCTTCCAGTTTGGAGAAGTCGAGGATGTCGTTGATGATCGACAGCAGGGAGCGGGCCGAAGACTGGGCCGTTTCCAGGTGGTCGCGCTGTTCGGGGGTCAGCGGCGAACCGGTCAGCAGGTGCAGCATGCCCAGCACCCCGTTCATGGGCGTGCGGATTTCGTGGCTCATGGTTGCCAGAAAGTTGGCCTTGATCCGCGCCGTCTCCTCGGCCTTGTCCTTGGCGTGGATCAGCATGCGCTCGGCGCGCTTGCGTTCGGTGATGTCGGTATAGGTGGTGACGAAGCCGCCGCCGGGCAGCGGCGTGCCGCGCACTTCGATCACCGTGCCGTCGGGGCGTTCGCGCTCGAAACAGTGGGGGGCGAAGCCGCGGGCCCTGTCGACGCGTTCGGCCACCAGTTCTTCCACGTCGCCCGGGCCGTATTCGCCGCGCAAGGCGTTGAATCGCATGAAATCGGCGAAGACCGTTCCGGGATGCACCAGACTGGCGGGAAAGTTCAGCATTTCAAGGAAGCGGTTGTTGCACAGGATCAGGTTGAGGTCGCGGTCGAACACCGTGAAGCCCTGTCCGAACTCTTCCACCGCTTCGATCAGATGGCGCCACTTGAACTCGGCGGATCCCGCTCCGTGATGCATGCTCAGGTTTCCTCCGCTCGCGCGAACGTAGCATATGATAATTTCCGCCATTGCGAAAGCAGCCTGCCCCTGCCGGTCCAGGCAGCACAGCATTGCGGCTATTGCGAGAATGTTATTTGGTTGACGCAATCCATTTCTGAGCCGGTCTGTCCATCGGAGCGCTGGAGCGTCTTCACCGCGAACCCGACATCCGGTTCGATGGCCGTGCCGCCGCCCATTGGGTACTCAGGGAGTATCGCGGGGCAAAGCGTTAAACCGCAATGTTTAGGTCATATACTGCGGCCATTACCTGATCGGCCATAAGTCATGCTGTATAGATTCATTACAATTGAGGGTTTGAACGGAAACTCACCGCCGGTTTAATTGTCGTGTCGTCAGCTTCGATGTGATCTGGGACGGCAGGGACTTTGGGCTTCGGCGGGATCGGGGGGAGGTGTCGCCTCCTGTCATGCGCCAGCCGGGAGGATGAGATGAGCTTTCTCGACGATTTGAGGATTTGGGCCAAGATCGCCATCGTCCCCTTGGTGGCCACCATCGGTCTGGTTGTCATCGCCTGGGTGGGGATGCAGGGACTGGCCGGGCAAAGCCGGACCCTGGACGAGATCGCCGAGGTGTCTTTCGCCAAATCGGTGAAGATCGGTGATTTCACCGATCTGCTTCAGGATGCTCATTCCGATCTTTACCGGCTTCTGACCTGGAACGCGGCGGGCGTCGAGGCCGCCAAGACCGACAAGATCGAGGCCTCCTTCGCCGAAGGAATGGCCAAGGCCAAGAAGCAATTGGCCGATTATCGCGCGGCCTTTTCCGTGACCGGCGAAGAAGATGCCCTGCTGAAAAAGATCGAGGCGGGGCTTGCCGGATACAAGAACGCCACCGATCAGGTGATTTCCATGCAGAAGATGGATTTCACCGCCGCCGTCTCCTTCATGTGGACCGCCCAGGACAGTTATCAGGCCCTGATGACCGAGACCCAGGGCATGGTCGGCCTGGAAGCCCGCATGGTCGATGCTGCCCGCCAGTCGGCCAGTCAGGATGCTGCCACCACGCGGGGCCTGTTCATCAGCATTACCCTGGGTGTGCTGAGCCTTCTGGCGCTCATTTCCTTTCTGCTGGTCCGCGCCATCGCCAGCGCGGTGGGCGGCATGACCGGCGCCATGGAGCGCCTCGCCCAGGGCGATCTGGGGGTAGAAGTGCCCGCCATCGGGCGCAAGGACGAGATCGGCGCCATGGCGGCCACCGTCCAGGTGTTCAAGGAGAATGCCCAGCGCGTCAAGAACCTGACCGCCGAGCAGGACGCGCTGCAGCGCCAGGCCGCGGTCGCCAAGCGTCAGGCCATGGCCGATCTGGCCGGTGAGATCGAAACCACCGTGCGCGGCGCCGTCGAAAACGCCTCGCGCGCCGCAGATTCCATCCGGGGCGAGGCCGAGGTGCTGGCCGCCAATGCCGAGACGGCAATCAGTCAGACCGCCCAGGTGGCCCAGTCTTCGGAACTGGCCAACGGCAATGTGGAGACCGTGGCCCATGCCGCCGAACGTCTGGTGGGCTCCATCAGTGAGATCAACCGGCAGGTGGAGGCATCGTCGCGCATCGCAGGCGAAGCAGTGGCCGAGGCCGCCCGGACCGACGAGACCGTCAAGACCCTGACCGTGGCCTCGGGCAAGATCGGCGAGGTGGTCAATCTGATCAACGACATCGCCAGCCAGACCAATCTTCTGGCCTTGAACGCCACCATCGAGGCGGCCCGCGCCGGTGACGCGGGCAAGGGCTTCGCCGTGGTGGCCAATGAGGTGAAGAATCTTGCCAACCAGACGGCGCGCGCCACCGAGGAGATCACCGGTGAGATCTCCGCCATGAAGGCCGCCACCGATCAGGCGGTGCGAGCCATCGACGGTATCGTCGTGACCATCGGCCGGGTCAACGAGGCCCTGGCGGCCATTACCGGCGCCGTGGCCGAACAGGGCCGCGCCACGGGCGAGATTTCCGAATCGGTCAGCCGCGCCGCCGACGGCACCCGCACCGTGTCGTCGGGAATCGGCGAAGTGCGGCATGTGGCGGGTCAGGTGGGTTCCGCCGCCGCCACGGTTCAGGTGACGACAGAGAGTCTGGTGGGCGAGTTCGGGCGCCTTCAATCCCAGGTGGACGGGCTGGTCGCCCGTCTCAAATCCGCTGAATAACAACCAGGAGGGAAGCCGTGAAGAATTTCATGAAGATGGCGGTTCTGGCCGCGTTTGCCGTGTTCGGCCTGTCGGGCGCCGCCCGTGCCGCCGACGAGTGCGTCGCCGCCCAGGGGCTGGTCGATAAGGCCATCGCCCACTACAAGGCGGTTGGCAAGGAGAAGTCCTTTGCCGACTTCATGGACAAGGGCAACAAGGACTGGGTCAACGGCGAACTCTATGTGATCGTTGCCACCATGGACGGAATCTTCAAGGCCCACGCCATTAATCCCAAGCTGATTGACAATCCCGATCTGCCCGGGCTCAAGGATGTCAACGGCGTCCTGATCATCCAGGAGATGATCAAGGCCGGAAAGTCCGGCCCCGCTGGCGCCTGGGCCAAGTACACCTGGACCCATCCCGAAACCAAGAAGCTGGCGCCGAAGCAGACCTGGGTGAAGGCCAATGGCGACCTGCTGTTCATGGCCGGTTGCTATCCGCCGGCCTGATCGCCGGGGCGTTTTACGATTCATGCCGCCCGCCGAAATGCGGGCGGCATTTATATTTGTGGCAAGGCAAGTCGGCTTGCATCGCCGAGTCACTGTCGAGTCGGGTTTTTTGGGGATTGCCTCTTCGACTCGACTCAATGGAATCTTTCTCCTGGCGGTTCAGCTTGGGCCGAAGAAAGAATTCCGTAGTGTCTTTCGTTGCAACATCCTTGTCTCTATGCTTAACCTATACGCACCGGGGATACGGGGAACCTCGGGCTTGGCAGTGCGCGGAACTGGGGGGTGCGCTCTGAATTGTGGTGGCGGGGGGAAGAGTTTTGAGAATCACCCTGAATTGTTTAAGTGATGAAATGGCGACCAGCATGGGGGCAAGATTCCCATGAGGCCCTATATTGTCGCCATCTTCAATCAGAAGGGGGGGATTTCCAAGACCACGACCAGCACGAATCTGGCTGTATGCTTGGCCGCATTCGGAAAATCGGTGGTGGTCATCGATCTTGACTCGCAAGGTGATTCCACCAAGAGCCTGGGCATTGATCCCAAGACCAAACAGGGCATCTACGATCTTTTCACCAACGGCGCCGCCGTCGAGGACGTCATGGTGGAAACCATGTTCGAGGGCGTGCGGGTTCTGCCGTCGACCTACAGCCTTGCGGGGATCGAGATCAAGCTGTCGGAGATGCAGAACTCCCAGCGGACTCTCTCCAATATCCTGTCCCATACGGCCCTGGATTGCGATTATGTGGTGATCGATTGCCCGCCGGCCTTGGGGATTCTGCCCATCAACGCCCTGGCCTCGGCCCACGGGGTGATCATTCCGGTGACCGCCACGCCCTATGCCAATGACGGCCTGCTGCGCACGCTTCCCTCCATCAAATATGTGCAGGAGGGGCTGAACAAGAACCTGCTGCTGCAGGGCGTCCTGTTCACCATCAACGACAAGAACAAGACCACACGCAAGATCAACGAGCTGATCCGCTCACGCCTGGGCGGCACCGTCTACCGGACGGAGATTCCGCGCGACACCACGGTGATCGAGGCGGCGACGGCAAGGCTGCCGGTCTGTGTCTTCGCGCCGAAATCGCCCGCGGCACAGGCCCATCTGGACTTCACCGAGGAGTTCATCGGCCGCCATGTGGCCATCGCCGCCAAGAATAACGAGACCGTCACGCCCCATTCTTCGCGTGACGAGGCGGTTGCCCGCCTGTCGCGCTGGCGGATGGGATGCGCCGACGTGTCCGCCCCCACCGATGATGCCCGTTTGCGACAGAAGACCGATCAGTTGGACCGCATGCTTTACGGCGATCGCACGCGCATGGAGCGGTGGCATCTGGAAGTGGTGCATTTCTTCATCGACAACCGTTTGTCCCTTGCTGCTTTTCTGGTGGTTGTTCTGCTCGGCGGGCTTGCCCTTTTGGGCGTTGGGATCGAAGGCGCGCGTCGTTTGGCCGGGCTGCTTGGTTTCGTCTGACGGATAGAATGAGAATGGCTTCCAGTCCCGACGATATTTCCGGCGTCGTGGTATTTCGGCTGGCGGGCCAAGGGTTTGGCTTGCCGGTGGAAAGTCTACGCGAAGTGGTGCCGGTCGCCTGGCTCGACCATCCGCCGCATCTTTCGGCCATGGTCGAGGGGGTACTCAATCTGGGGGGGCAGGCCGTGATGGTCCTGCGCCTGGCCCGATTGCTGGGGCTCGAGGGTGGGCGATATGGGCTCGACGCGTCGATCCTGGTCATGCGGCCAGGGGAAGGCGAGGGGCTGCTGGGATTGCTGGTCGAACATGTTGATGGCGTGCGCGACAAGGGCGATTTCACCTCCATGGGTCTTGCCCCAGGCCAATCCTTCAATAACTGCCTGGCCGAGGTTCTCGAACGTGACGGGCAGGCGGTGAATCTCCTGGCCTGGGATCGGGTTCTGCTGGAGCAGGAGCGGTCGCGTCTGGCCGAGTTCCAGATCCGCGCCCAGGCAAGGCTGGACGACGCGGCGGTGATGGGACCATGACGGGAGCCGGGCCGTGAGTCCTGCCGTTTCCACCCTATCTCCGGCCATTGCCGCCATTCTCGATGATCCGGCTTATCCCGGCCTCAAGGCGCTGATCATCGAGACGACGGGCATGGCGTTCTACCGGGACAAGGATGGTGATCTGGCGCGTATCCTGGCTGAGCGCATGGCCGAAATCGGCGTGATTGGCTGCGCCGGTTATCTCGGCTTGCTTCAATCCCTGGTTCAGGGCAAGGCGGAGATGGATGCGCTGATCGCCGAACTGACCATCGGCGAGACTTATTTCTTCCGCCACAAGGAACAGTTCGACGCGCTTCGCGATCTGATCTTGCCCGATGTGATCGCGCGCAACGCTTCGTTCCGCCGCCTGCGCATCTGGAGCGCGGGCTGCGCCACCGGGCCCGAGCCCTATTCGGTGGCCATCATGCTGGAGCGCGAATTCGCAGAGCGCATCGCTGGCTGGCACGTCACCGTGCTGGGCACCGACATCAACCAGAAATTCCTGACCCGCGCGCGTGAAGGTCGCTATGACGAATGGGCGTTTAGGGTCATGCCCGACGCGCAGCGTGCCGCCTGTTTCGACAAGGTCGGCAATCAGTGGCAGATCCGACCAGAGTTCAAGCGCAATGTCAGCTTCCAGTACCACAACCTGATCAAGAGCCCGTTCCCCTCGCTGGCCGACAATATCGCCGGGTTCGACATCATCATCTGCCGCAACGTCATCATCTATTTCAGCCAGTCCACGGTGGAATCCCTGGTTCCCTGTTTTCGCGAAAGCCTGAATGACGGCGGCTGGCTGATCATGGGCCATGCCGAGCCCAATCAGCGGCTGTTCCGTGATTTCCGCACGGTCAATACACCGGGCGCCGTCCTTTATCAGCGTGCCGACGGGCCGCCGCCCGCCGCCGAGCCCAGTCCGTCGGCCATTCCCCGCCCTGTGCCGCCGGTCCTGGCGGCTTCTGCCGGGGCGGGCCGGGTGGCGCCGCCCAAGGCTTCACCCGTCCGCCGTTCGCGCGCCACCCCGTCCCGTCTTGTGCCTCCCTCTCAGCCGCAAGCCCAGGGGCTTGCGGGCTTCGACCGTTTAAAAGTGGCGCGCGACCTGGCCGATAGCGGCCAGTGGGAAAAGGCCGCCGCCGCCTGCAATGCCATCATCGGCGCCAGTCCCCTGGATGCCTGGGCCCATTTTTACCGGGCCATGGTCCACGAACAGATGGGCGAGGACGAGGCTTGCGAAAAGTCCTTGCGCCGCGCCATTTATCTCGACCGGCGGCTGGTTCTCCCCCATTATCACCTGGGGTTGTTTCTGGCACGCAAGGACGATACCGCCGGGGCCGAGCGCTCGTTCCGCAACGCGCAGGCCCTGCTGACCGGTATCGCCGAGGAATTGCCGGTGAATCCGGGCGAGAAGATCACGGTTGGACAGATGCGTGAGGCTGTGGCGATGCATCTCAAACTACTTGGGGGTGCCTGATGTCCCGGCCGGCCGAGTCGATTCTTGATCGTCTTCACGCCCTGAGCCAGCAGCCCCTGGGATGGAGCGAGGCCGAGTTCGCGGAGAGCCTGCTGAAGGCCCGCGCCCGGCGTCTGGCCGCGCCACGCGGTGATGCGCATCGGATTGCGGCGGGGTTCGACGTCCTGGGGGTACGCATCGCCAATGAGCGCTATGCCTTCTCCCTCGACACCTTGTCCGAGGTGATGCTGCTATCTCGTTGGACTCCGGTTCCGGGACAGCCGCAATATCTCCTGGGCGTCACCAATCTCAGGGGGGAAATCCGTCCCGTCCTGGATCTGCACTCCTTGTTGGGTCTTCCGGTTCCCGCGCCCGAGGCGCGGAGCTGGGTGATCTTTCTCAAGGCCGAGGGCTCCGAGGTGGGGGTCCGGGTCGATGGCCTGGACCGGGTCATTCGCCTGGATCCGGCCCGGATGACCTGTCCGCACGAATCCGGCAATGGTCTGCCGCAACGTTTCATTTCCGGCATCACACCCGATGCCCTGATTCTTCTCGATACCGCACAGCTTCTGGCTCTGGACGCGCTGAAAGATACGCGTCTCCAGGGCCCGGATGAGTCATGAAGGAAGGCCCGATGACCATGAATGCGAAACGCTCCTGGTGGAAAGATCTGAAGCTTCGCCGCAAGTTTTCCACCGTGTCCCTGGGCTTCACCCTGGTCCTGGCCGGGCTGATCTCGTTCAACGTCATGGTGCTGCGCAGCCAGACCCAGAATTCGTTGGTCACCGACATGGCAGGGCGCCAGCGCATGTTGTCGCAGAAATTTGCCAAGGAGGTCCTGTTGCTGAGCGGCGGGGTGGCGGTTGATCACCAAGCCACCTTGCGGCTGATGCGCGATTCCCTGGCGGCCCTGATGGAGGGCGGCGAGGCGGTGATCAATCTGGACACCGGGGCCAAGGCCGACTTGCCCGCGGCTCCCAATCTGGAAATCCGGGCTAAGCTGGCCGAGCAGGCGACCTTACTGCGTCAGTACGAGGCCTCGGCGACGGGATTTCTGGCTCTGGGGGCGGCGGATGCCCGCCGGGCCGATAAGCTGAAGGAGCTCTTGGGCTTGCAGGCCCAGCTCAGCGATTCCACCGAGGCGGTGGTCAAGATGCTGAGCCTTCAGGCCGAAGGCGCCATCCGAGGCATGATCGGGCTGGAAATCATCGTGGGCCTGATCTGCGCCCTGTCCGGTCTGGTGGTCAGCAGCCTGATCGGCCGCCAGATCGCCGATCCCCTGGCCGCTTGCGCCGAGGCTGCCCGCAAGATCGCCGAGGGCGACCTGCGCATCAAGCCCTTGGAGGTGAGTTCCACCGACGAGATCGGCGTTCTGCAGCAGGCCTTCGACGAGATGTTGTACAGCCAGCGCGATATCGCGATTCAGACCCGTTCCGCCTGTGACGCGCTGACCGCGGCGGCGGCGGCCATTCTGTCTTCGGCCCAGGAGCAGGCCGCGGGTACCAAGCAGCAGGCCGCGGCCGTGCAGGAGATCACCACCACGGTGGAGGAAATCAGCCTGTCGGGCAAGCAGGTGGCCGAGCGGTCGCGTCAGGTGGCGGGCACCGCCGAGGCGGTGGCCACTTCGGGCAATGCGGGCTTGCATGCGGTGCGCGATGCTTCGGCCGGTATGGAGGCCATCCGCGAGCAGACCGAAACCGTGGCCGAAAACATCATCACGCTTTCGGAACGCACCCAGGCGGTGGGCGAGATCATCGCCACGGTCAACGAGATCGCCGAGCAATCCAATCTGGTGGCCTTGAACGCCGCCATCGAGGCCGCCGACGCCCGCGAGCAGGGCCGGCGCTTCTCGGTGGTGGCGGGCGAGATCAAGAACCTGGCCGATCAGGCCAAGGAAGCCACCTCCCAGGTGCGCGGCATCCTGGAACAGACCCAGAAGGGCATCAACACCTCGGTGATGCTGACCGAGGAGGCCTTGAAGCGCGTCGAACTGGGCCGCGAGAAATCCACCATGTCCGAGCACGTCATCCGTCAGATGTCCGACAACATCCAGGAAAGCGTCCATGCCTTCCAGCAGATCGTCGGCGCCACCAATCAGCAGCAGATCGGCCTGGAACAGGTGACCCAGGCGCTGCATGAAATCCGTCAGGCCAGCCAGCAGACGGCGCAGACCACCGCCCAGTTGGAGAAGGCCTCCCTCGATCTCAGCCAGTTGGGCCAGACGCTGTCGCGCACCTTGGAGAAATACCGGCTTTGATCAGTATCCGCGAAAGGCTGCTGCAAGCCTTTCAGATCGAATACCGGGAACATGTTGAGGCTATCCGCACCCTGCTCGACGACCTCGGGCATAAGGCGGAAGGCAGCGGACTCGCGCAGCTGGACGAGATCTTCCGCCGTGCCCATTCCCTGAAGGGCGCGGCGCGGGCGGTTGATCTGCCGCCCATCGAGGAAATCTCCCACCGCATGGAGACCCTGTTCGCCCGTGTCCGTTCAGGCCAGGCGAAGCTGGATTCGTCCATGGCCATGGGCCTTGGCCATGTCCTCGACGTCATCGAGGATTGGGTGGCCGCCAATATGGCCAACGAGCCGCTGCCCGATACCTCGGACACGGTTATCGCCCTAGAAGCGATGATCGGCGGTCAGGCGGTCGATATCCACCCTTCGGTCGCGGCCTCACCCGTTGTGCCGCCACGTCCCGTTCCCGTTCCCGCTTCCGAGCCGCCGCCGCCATCCGCCGCTCCGCCGCCTGTGGAGGAGGAGGAGGAGCCGTCTTCCGCCGAACGCTCGGCCTCGCCGGTGCGTCCCGAGGAAACGGTCCGGGTCAGGGCCGAGCATCTCGACCGTCTGCTGCGCTCGTCCAACGAATTGCTGACCGAGACCATGAACCAGCGGCAGGTGACCCAATCACTGCTGGGTCTCGACAGGACCTTGAGCGATTTCGACCGCTCCTGGCGGCGCGCCCGCAAGAATGCCGCCGCCGCGCTGCGCGATCTTGGCGATTACGACCGGGCCATCGCGCTGGAGCGCCAGTACGAGGCCTTGGAGCAGAATCTGACCAGTATCGGCCGCGAATTGCGCTCGGTTCGCCGCCGCCAGCAACGGACCGGTTGGGCGCTGCGCCAGCTTGGCAATGACCTGCAGCAAGAAGTCCGCCAGGTCCGCATGGTGCCCGCCGATTCCATTTTCGGGGCCTTCCGCAAGATGGTGCGCGATCTGGCCCGTGCCGTCGGCAAGCAGGTGACGGTGCAGGTCTCCGGCCTGGACGTGGAGGCCGACCGCATGGTGCTGCAGGGGCTCAAGGACCCGGTGATGCATCTGCTGCGCAACGCGCTGTCCCACGGCGTCGAACCGCCGGACGAGCGCAAGGCCGCAGGCAGGCCCGCGGCGGCTCATGTGGGCCTGTCCTTCGACGTTTCAGAAGGACGCCTCGTCGTTCTGATCGAGGATGATGGACGGGGCGTGAACTTCGAGGCCATCCGCCGCAAGGCGGTGGAGCGCGGCCTGTTCTCCGAGGCCCAGTCCTTCCAGATGGATCGCCAGTCGCTGATCGACATCATCTTCGATCCCGGCTTTTCCACCGCACGGGTGGTGGACGACCTGTCGGGACGCGGCATGGGGCTTTCCGTGGTGCGCGAAGCCATGGCCATGATGAATGGCACGGTGGAGGTGCTGGACCGCCAGCCCATGGGCACCTGTTTCCGTCTGTCCCTGCCCTTGACCGTCTCGACCCAGCGCCTCTTCCTGGTGGAGTGCCAGGGGCATGTCTATGGCCTGCCCACCGAAGGCGTCGATCGCCTTTATCGCGTGCGGGCCGAGGATGTGGGCACCGTCGAGGGCAAGTCTGTGGTGTTCCTTGGCGACCGCCAGATTCCGCTGCTGTCGCTGGCTCATCTGCTGGCCTTGGGGGAAAGCGCGGTCAAGGTGACGCGCAACGTGGTGCCGCTGGTGGTGCTGAAGAACGGCGAACGCCGGGTGGCGGTGGCCATCGACGGCTTCTTGTCCATCCGCGAGGGCCTGGTCAAGGATATCGGCGTGCCGGGGGCGCGCGGCACCATGGTGGCGGGCGGCGTCCTGCTGGAGGACGGCGATATCGCCCTGGTTCTCAATCCCTTCGAGATCGTCGAGACCTTCCGCAAATCGGGCAGCATCCGGGTGCTGACCACCGTGGAAAAACCGGCGGAAAAGAGGGTTCCGGTGATCCTGGTGGTGGACGATTCCCTTACCACCCGGACCTTGGAAAAGAGCATCCTTGAAGCCCACGGCTATCAGGTGCGTCTGGCCCATGACGGGCTGGAGGCGCTGGGCCGCCTCCGGGCCGAGCAAATCGACTTGATCATTTCCGATATCCAGATGCCGCGCCTCGATGGTTTTGGTCTGCTGCAGGCGGTGAAGGCCGATCCGGCGCTGAAGTCCATTCCCCTGATCCTGGTCAGTTCGCTGGAGGCGCGAGCCGACAAGGAACGCGGGCTGGAACTGGGCGCCGATGCCTATGTGGTCAAGCGCAAGTTCGACCAGAAGGACCTCCTTGAAACCATCGAGCAATTCCTATGAGAAAGAAGATCAAGGTCCTGATCGTCGAGGATTCCCTGGTCGTTCGGGAGTTGCTGAAACACATCATCGGTTCGGACGAGCGTTTCGAGGTGATGGCGGCGGTGACCAGCGCCGAGGAATGCCTGGATCTGCTGGAGACCCAGCAGCCCGACGTCATTTCGCTCGACATCCGTCTGCCCGGCATGAACGGCTTGGATGCCACGCTCAAAATCATGTCGCGCCGCCCAACCCCAATCGTGGTCGTGGCGGCCCAGGTGGACGACAACGAGCTTAACATCGCCATGAACGCGCTGCGCGCCGGTGCCCTTTCGGTGGTGGAAAAGCCGGTGGGCGTGACCAATGCCGGTTATGAGACCATGGCGGCCAAGATCTGCACCCAGCTGGCGATCATGAGTCAGGTCCAGGTAGTGCGCCAAGGCATCAGCCGAGGTCTGAATTTCGGCAGTGACGACGCGCCGCCTCAGCCACTTCAGGGCGGTGCCGTGAACTATTCCATGGTCGGCATCGTGGCTTCCACCGGCGGCCCCCAGGCCCTGGTGCAGTTGCTGGGCGGGTTGGGCGCCGATTTTCCCCTGCCGATCTTGCTGGTCCAGCATATCACGTCCAGTTTTCTCGAAGGCTTCGTGACCTGGCTTTCGGGTGCCACCCCCTTTGAAGTCCGCATTGCCAGCGAGGACGAGAAGCCGCTTCCGGGACGGGTCTATGTGGCTCCCGTCGATCGCCATCTGGGGTTGATTCATGGCCATCTGGCCATTTTCGATTCGCCCGCCGTCTGTAATCAGAAGCCGTCGGGGACCGTCTTGTTCGCCGCCATGGCGCGCGAGATGGGCAAGCATGCGATCGGCGTGGTGCTGACCGGCATGGGCACCGATGGTTCGGATGGGTTGCGCCAAATGGCCGACAAGGGGGCCTATACCATCGTGGAGGATGCCTCCACCTGCGTGGTCAACGGCATGCCCGCCGCCGCCGCCAAGCTGGGCGCGGCGCGCGAGACCTTGCCGCTGCCCGCCATTGCCTCAAGATTGCGTGACCTCGCCCTGGGAGGAGACAAGTGACCGACAGCCATCTCATCCTCATTGTCGAGGACTCGGTGACTCAGGCCTTAAAGCTGCAATTGGTTATGGAGCAGGAGGGGTTCGAGACCGTCTGCGCCCATTCCGGCGAGGCGGCCTTGGAGGAGATCAACCGCCGCCGCCCCAGCCTGATCATCGTCGATTACCATCTGCCGGGCATTCAGGGCGACGAATTGTGCCGTCAGATCCATATGGACATCACCACGCGCAGTATTCCGCTGATGATGCTCACCGCCGATGAAACCTCGGCGGCGGAACTGCACGGTCTGGAAAGCGGCGCCGACGATTTCGTCGCCAAGTCAGAGGACCCCGAGATCTTGCTGCTGCGGGTCCACAATCTGCTGCGCAAGGCCCGGCGCGAGGCGGTCAATGTGGAGGTCGGCCGTTCGCTGTTCCGGCGCGCCCGCGTCCTGATCATCGATGACAGCGCAACCTATCGCGAAAGCCTGGCGCAGGAACTGACCGACGAAGGCTGCGACGTCACCCAGGTGACCAGCGGCGGCGAGGGGCTGCTGGCGCTGGCCGAATGCGACTTCGACTGCGTCATGGTCGATATGGTGATGCCCGGAATGGACGGCATCGCCGTGTGCAAGGAGTTGTCCAAGCTGCGCGCCGACAGCGCCGCGCCCCTGGTGGTGCTCATGCTGTCGGCTTACGAGCACAAGGAGAACGTCGCCCGCGCGCTGGAGGCCGGTGCCGACGATTTCGTGGGCAAATCCACCGAGATGAGCCTGTTGCGCGCCCGGCTGCGCGCCCTGCTGCGCCGCAAGTTCCTGCTGGAGCAGAACCAGCGCATCGTCGAAGAAATCCGCCTGCGCGAGATGGAGACCTTGCGCGCCAAGGCAGAGAAGGAGGCCGCCGAGGCCCGCGCCGCCCTGGCCGAGGGACTGGCCCGCGCCAATCGCGAACTGGAAGAGGCCAATACCAAGCTGCAGGAGACCCAGGTTCACCTGATCCAGTCGGAAAAGATGGCCTCTCTGGGTCAGCTGGTGGCCGGTATCGCCCACGAGATCAACAACCCTCTGTCCTTCGCGTTGTCCAACGTCTTCACCATCGAGAACTGGCTGGCCGCCGTGATGGCCGAGGCCGCGCCCTGCCTGGCCGAGGACCATCTGGTCAAGCTGGACAAGGCCAGGAAGCGCATCGCCGATACCGGCCAGGGGCTGGAACGGGTGCGCGAACTGGTGGTCAAGCTCAGGACCTTCTCGCGCCTGGACGAGGGCGAGTTCAAGACCGTCGATATCAAGGATGCGGTGGAATCCGTCCTCTTGTTCCTGCGCCACAAGATGAGCGACCGCATCGAGGTCCGGCGCAATTACATGGCCGACAATATGCTGGCCTGTTATGCCGGGCAGCTCAATCAGGTGATCATGAACGTGGTGGCCAATGCGGTGGACGCCATCGAGGGCAAAGGCACGATCACCGTGCGCACCTTCCGCCAGGACGGCATGTTCGCCATCGCCGTGGCCGATACCGGTAGTGGCATCCCGGCCGAAATCCGGGAACGCATCTTCGATCCGTTCTTCACCACCAAACCGGTGGGCCAGGGGACCGGTCTGGGATTGTCCATTTCCTACGGTATCATCAAGAGCCATGATGGCCGTATCGAGGTGTCGAGCGATCCGGGGCAGGGGACGGAAATCCGTATCCTGATCCCAGTCAATCTCGTAGGGGCCTGAAACCCATGAACGCTTCCCCGACCGGGCCGAAGGAAACCGTTCTCGTCGTCGATGACGAGCCGCAGATCCTGACCGCCATTACCGATCTGCTGGAAGACGAATACTTGGTCTTGACGGCCAATGATGGCCCTTCGGCGCTGGACCTGCTGAAGGGGAACGAGGTGGCGGTGATCTTGTCGGATCAGCGCATGCCGGGCATGAGCGGTGCCGAATTCCTGGGGCAGGCCCGTATTCAATCCGATGCAACCCGTGTGCTGGTGACCGGCTATTCCGACCTGGACGCCCTGGTCAGCGCCGTCAATCTCGGCCAGATCCACGCCTATCTGTCCAAGCCCTGGAATCCGTTGGAACTGAAGGTGGTGGTGCGGACCGCCGCCGATCGCTGGCGTCTGGACCGGACGTTGCAGCAGGAACGGACTCTGCTGCTGGCACTGATGAACAATATTCCCGATGCGGTGTTCATCAAGGATCTGCAGCTCAAATTCTCCCGCGTCAACCAGCCCCAGGCCCGACTGATCGGCATGGCGGAGACCAGCGATCTGATGGGCCAGCGCCTTTCGGATCTGTTGGGGTCCGAACGGGCCCTGGCCGTGGAGGCCGAAGAGCGCGAAATCATCGAGACCGGCAGCCAGCAGTTGGACCGGGTGGAATCCGTCACCGATCCCGAGGGTAATGCCCAGTGGTATTCAGTGACCAAGGTTCCCATCCGCCAGGGCGGCGAGGTGGTGGGGCTGGCCGGGATCGCCCGCGACGTCACGGCACGCAAGCAGGCGGAGGATTATCTGCGCCGTGCCCATGACGAGTTGCAGCATGCGGTGGAAGAACGGACCCGATGGCTCCAGAAGGAAATCGGCCGCCGGGCCGCGGCCGAGGAACAGGCCCAGGCCGCGCGCGAGGCCGCCGAGGCCGCGTCGCGCGCCAAGACCATCTTCCTGGCCAATATGAGCCATGAACTGCGCACGCCCTTGAATGCCATCATCGGCTTTTCCGAACTGGCCCACTCCATCATGGAGAAGCCCGAAATTGACCGCTATGGCGGCTTTCTCGACAACATCTCGGAATCCGCCCATCACCTTCTTCGGGTGATCAGCGATATCCTCGACGTGTCGCGCGTCGAGGTGGGCAAGGTCACGCTGCGCGAAAGCCAGGTGGACGTGGCCGAGGCGGTACGTTCGGCCATGCGTCTGGTCGGTCATGTGGTCTCCAGCAAGAGGCAAAGCCTGACCTTCACTCCCGAAGACGGCCTACCCCGGATCCGGGCGGACGAGCGGCTGATGAAGCAGATCGTTCTCAACCTGCTGTCCAACGCCGCCAAGTTCACGCCCGAATCCGGCAATATCTCGGTTGCTGCGCGCTTGAAGGATGGCTGCGTGATCGTCGAAGTGGCCGATGACGGAGTCGGCATCGCCGCCGAGGATATGGCCATGGTGCTGCAGCCTTTCGGTCAGGCGGAAAACGCCATCAGCCCTAAGCACGAGGGGACCGGCCTGGGGCTGCCGCTCGCCAAGGGCTTCATGGAACTGCACGGCGGCAGCCTGACGCTCAAAAGCCAGGTGGGCGAGGGGACGACGGTGGTGCTGACCTTCCCCGCCTCCTGCGTGGTGGCGGGGTAAAAGAAAAAGGGCCGCTCCGATGGAGCGGCCCTTGAAGTTTCAGGGTCGTTGGTCTCACCCGGCCTTGCGCTTGTTGGCCGAGTGCACGGACATGGCCAGGCCATCGTCGTGCACGGTGGTGGCGTCCTCGGGATAGGCGCCAATTTGGTGAATGGACAGATCGGCTCCGGCAAATTCCTCTTCGTCGGAGAGACGGATGCCGAAGGCCGCCTTGAGGCCGCCATAGACCGCCAGCCCCCCGGCCAGACCGAAGGCCGCACCGATCACCGTACCGGCAATCTGTCCGCCGAAGCTGACGCCGCCCAGGCCGCCCAGGGCTTCCTGGCCGAACACGCCGCAGGCCACGCCGCCCAGAAAGCCGCACATGCCGTGTAGCGCCCAGACGCCCAGCACGTCGTCGATCTTCCACTTGATCTGGCACAGATTGAACAGCCAGACGAACAGAGCTCCGGCAATGCCGCCGGTGACCAGGGCGCCGATGGGATGCATCACGTCGGAACCGGCGCAGACGGCCACCAGACCGGCCAGGGCGCCGTTATGGATGAAGCCGGGATCGTTGCGGCCCACCACCAGGCTGGTGAGAATGCCGCCCACCATGGCCATCAGCGAGTTCATGGCCACCAGACCGGAAATATCGGCGATGACCTGGGCGCTCATGACGTTGAAGCCGAACCAGCCCACGGAGAGGATCCAGGCCCCCAGCGCCAGGAAGGGGATGTTCGACGGCGGGAAGGCCACCAGACGGCCGTCCTTGCGGTAACGGCCCAGGCGGGTGCCCAGCATGAGAACGGCGCCAAGGCCGATCCAACCGCCCACGGCGTGCACGACCACCGAGCCCGCGAAGTCGTGGAAGGCCGCGCCGAACCAGCCCTTCATCAACTCCTGAAAGCCAAAGCGGGTGCCCCAGACCATGCCCTCGAACAGGGGATAGACCAGCCCCACCAGAATGGCGGTGGCCATCAACTGGGTGGTGAACTTGGCGCGTTCCGCGATGCCGCCCGACACGATGGCCGGAATGGCGGCGGCGAAGGTGGCCAGGAAGAAGAACTTGACCAGATCATAGCCCGACGCCGCGAAGGCGTTGCCGGTCTTGCCGATCAACACGTCGGCGCCCACCAGGAAATTGGTGCCGTAGGCCACCCCATAGCCCACGAAGAAATAGGCGATGGTCGAGACCGCGAAATCCGAGATGATCTTGACCAGGGCGTTGACCTGATTTTTCTTTCTGACCGTACCGACCTCGAGGAAGGCGAAGCCGGAATGCATGGCAAGAACCATCACCGCTCCCAAGAGGATGAACAATACATCAGCGCCTGTTTTCAACGTCTCCATTGCATTCCTCTGCCCAATAATGCTGCCGCCGCCGCGGAATTGCCGCGCGGCTTCAAGATGCATGCCAAGTTGATGAAATGATGAAATGCTGTTGAATCAAACCACTACCGGCTGCATAAAATTTAATCATGCAAAATATGATTACAAAATAATCTTTAGCATCGAGCATCGGCCTAAAAATAGGGCGGGTGGCGGCTGCGATGGCGGCGGCGAAATGGCCTCGGCCTTATTTCTGTGCACATTTTATTACTGATGAATATTTGTGCATGAAGAAAAATGGTCTGAGAACGCAAAACGCCGGTCCCTAGGGGACCGGCGTTTGCGATGCCATTCCTCGGATCGAAGAGGAATGGCGCGAGTGACGGGGCTCGAACCCGCGACCTCCGGCGTGACAGGCCGGCGCTCTGACCAACTGAGCTACACCCGCGCGAGGGCCGGTGATATAGCAGCCGAATTCGGGGGGCGCAAGCCTCTTTCTTGATGGGATGTGAATCGACAGCATGAAGGGCGGCCCATAAACTGACGGGCAGTGGTTCATGGGAGGTGGCCGTGGCGGATATCATCAATCTGAACAAGGCCCGCAAGGCGCGCGCCAAGGCCGATGCAGAGGAAACGGCCAAGAACAACCGGGTGCGTTTCGGACGGACCCGCCAGCAGAAGGAAGAGGCGCGCCGCGAGGCGGAGCAGCAGTCGCGGGGGCTGGACGGCAAGAAACTGGACGAGTGATGGCCGCGTTGCAGTGACTCCCTATTAAAGATGCTGATGATATATACTTTCGCATCCTGGTTTTAGCCTAAACGAGGCTCATAATCCTTCCTGAGAGAAAAGCCTGAGGGCGGATTAACGCTCCGGCGACCGGGAGGCAAAATGTCACAGGCGACGGAAGTCCCGGAATCGCGGATTCCGGCGGGGTTGCACGTCGCTTTGCTGCGCGATCTGCCGGATGTTTTGTACAGTATCGATGCCGATGGCTGCTTTATCTGGGTTTCACCCAATGCCGAGGCCGTGTTCGGGTATTCCCCCCTTGAACTGATCGGTACTCCGGCGGCGCGGATGTATTCGCGCCCCGAACTGCGGGCAGAAACCGCAACCCGTATCCGCGAAGCGCGGGGCCGCGCCGTCCGGGCCGAGATGGAGATGCGCCGCAAGGACGGAGTGTCCATCTGGACCGCCATTTATGCCTGCGCCCATTTCGATGCCGAGGGTGGTTTCGCCGGGATCAACGGCGCCATCCGCGACATCACCGAAGTCTGGCAGACCCGCAAGACCCTGGAGGATAGCGAGGACCGCTTCCGCCGTCTCTCGGACGTGGCGACCGAAGCCATCTGCATCCATTTCGAGGGCAAGATCATCGATATGAACAAGGCCTTCGAGACCTTGTTTGCGTATCCGCGCGATGAATTGCTCACCATGTGGGCCTGGGACGTCATCGATCCCCGCGATATCGGCCTGGCCAAGAGCATGGTGGCTCAGCAATACGAGGCACCCTACGAGGTGCGCGGCATCCGCAAGGATGGCTCGGTCTTTCCCATGGAGATCTATTCCAAGCACAGCTGGATGGGGGAGAAGTCGGTCCGCGTCACCTCCATCCGCGACCTGACCCAAAGCAAGAAGGCCGAGGACAGCGTGCGCCTGCTGTCCCAGGCAGTGGAGCAAAGCCCGGTGGCCGTGGCCGTGGTGGGCGGCGACGCCGTGGTCCAATACGTCAATTCGGCCCATGCGGCCATCACCGGCTATCCGCAGGCCCAGGTGGTCGGCAAGCCGCTTTCGGGGCTTTACCCCGGCAAGGCGCGGTCCACACTGGACGATCTCTGGCGCAGCCTCCTCACTCTGGGAGAGTGGCAGGGCGAGGTTCACGTCAGACGCCAGGACGGAGCCGGACAATGGCAGCGGGTCCACGGATCAAAGGTGGCGACGCCGGGCGGGGGAGGGACCCATTACCTTCTTCAGATCGAAGATGTCACCTTGCGCAAGGATCAGGAGCGCAGGCTTCAGCATCAGGCCATGTTCGACGGTCTGACCGATCTGCCCAACCGGGTCCAGGCCCTGGATCGGCTGTCGCGCGAGATCGATCTAGCCCGCGAGCGCGAGCGGAAGGTGGCCCTGCTGTTCGTCGATTTGGACGAGTTCAAGGCCATCAATGATTCCCTTGGCCATGAATATGGCGACGAATTGCTGGTTCTGGCCTCGGAGCGGTTGCGCAAGGCCGCCGGAGACGGTGGGACCGTGGCCCGATTCGGCGGAGACGAGTTTCTGGTGATCCTGGGCGATCTGGAGGACGGGGCGACGCCGCAACGGGTGGCAGCCGGGATCGTCGAACGTTTTTCCCGGCCTTTCGCCATCAGCCGCCGCGACCTGATCGCCACGGCCAGTATCGGTCTGGCCATCTATCCCGATGACGGGCACACGCCGCAAACCCTGCTGCGCAACGCCGATATCGCCATGTATCAGGCCAAGCTGGCGGGGCGGAACCGGTTCTGCTTTTTCACCAGCCGCATGAATGAGGAGGCCGAGGCCCGGCTGCGCATGGAGGGCGAGTTGCGCCGCGCCGTGGGAACCGATCAGTTTCATCTGGCCTATCAGCCCCTGGTCGATGTGAAAAGCGGCCGCGCCGTGGGGGTGGAGGCCTTGCTGCGCTGGAGTAACCCGGAACTGGGCAATGTGCCCCCCGACCGCTTTATTCCCCAGGCGGAGACCTGCGGCGTGATCGTCGCCATCGGCCGGATGGTTCTGGAAACCGCCTGCCGGGATGCCCGCCGCTGGGTGGATGCCGGGCATGCCGATCTGAGGCTGTGCATCAATGTTTCGCCGCGTCAGTTCCAGGATGCGGGATTTCTCGGCCATGTGCGCGCCGCCTTGGCCGCTTCCGGCCTGTCGCCCGCCAATCTGGAACTGGAAATCACCGAGGGCCTGCTGCTGACCGAGCGCGGCGATGTGGATGTTTTGCTGCGCGCCCTGACGGATATGGGGATCCAACTATCCATCGACGATTTCGGCACCGGCTATTCGTCGCTCAGCTATCTGGAGCGCTTTCCCTTCGATACCCTGAAAATCGACCGCTCCTTCATGATCGGCATGCTGGAACGCCAGGAACGCAAGGTGCTGGTGGAGACCATCGTCGCCATGGCCTCGGGGCTGGGTCTCAAGGTCATCGCCGAAGGGGTGGAGACGGTCGAGCAACTGGCCCATCTGACCGCCATCAACTGCGACATCGCCCAGGGTTATCTGTTCAGCCGTCCGGTTCCCGCCACTGAAATTCCGCCGCTCTTGGAGCGGGTGTATCGGTAAGGTGAACCCTATTTCTCGTCCCAGGGCAGGGGCAGGGCGCGCCAGCGCTTCCAGCATTTGTCCGCATCATTCAGCAAGGTGGCGCGGCGGCTTTGGTGCCAACCGGCGATAAGCCCGGCTGCGCGCGAAGAGCCCGCTCCGGCGCCGCGGCCCGACAGTTTGGGGCCCGCCACGGCGATATCGTTGAGCTTGCCCAGCACGTCCTGAAGTTCAGCCAGTTCCGACAGATAGACCTTGGTGCTCTTGCGCGGCACCAGGGAGGCGAAGAATTCACCGGCATAGCGAACCTGCTTGCCCCGGATACGAACCGCGTGCCGCTGTTCCGGCGACAGACGCGACAAGGTCTCGCCGCCTTCCTTCAGCAGGCGGGTGACCACCTTGCCGACCCGGCCAGCGGCGAAGGTGGCGATCGGTTCGGCCAGCCGCCGTCGCGCACCGCCATGGGACGGCGTCAGCCAGTCCCCGGTTTCCACCCAGCGCCCGAGATTGAGGGTCATGGTGGCGTAGCGCTTGGATTTCACGGCAGAGATGGCGGCGGCCAGCTTGGTTTCGCGGTCCTTGCGCCAATGGGCGCGCAGCGCGATCAGCCCGGCATTGCCGGGATGGGCGGCCAGGACGGGATCGACGATTTCGGATAAAAAGACATCGGCGTCGCGTGCTGGCCCCAGATGGGCCAGAAGCCAGCGCAGGTCGTCCTTGATCCGCTCCAGGTCCGGGCCTTCGGTGACGGCCTTGAAGACCTTGATGGCCGAGCGCATGCGGCGCATGGCGACGCGCATCTGATGGATGGCCTCGCCCGCCTCGGTCGCCAACAGGCAGCGTTCATTGAGCATCAGGTGTTCGAGGCAGGCCCGCGCGATGGCCCGGAACGATTCCTCTACCGTCATGGCGGGCGTCAGGATTGGCGCCTTGGCCTTCACCACCGGGGCGGTCTTGCCCGCCGCAAGGCTATATCCCCGTTCCGACTTGGAGAGGCAAAGCGGGCGGGCCGCCGTTTCCGCCTGGATGTGGGTGGCCAACCGGAAAAGGTGGGCGGGTGTGCCGCTCACCAGTTCCAGTTCCACCTCGGAGATCTCCTCGCGCCGGTCGCCGACGACCAATGCGCCCCGGTCCAAGGCCACTTCGGCTTCCCAGCCTTCGCCGCCCAGGCGGATCAGGACGCGGTCCACTTCGGTGGAAAAGACCGGGGTCAAGAGGTCGGCCAGTTCGCCGTCGGCGAAGGCGGCAAGACCGGTCAGTCGCAACTGCTCGGCATCCAGATCCGGCGATGCCAGGGGAACTTCCCATTCGTCGCGGTCGAACAGGCCCGATACGCTGGTTCCGGCGGTCTTGACGGTCTGGACAAATCCCGATCCGGTCCGCCGGACTCGCACAGCGATTCCTTGGGATGCCAGGATGTGATCAGAGGTGTCGTAATAGATCGAAGACAGGCGCTTGGACGTCGGCTCGGCCAGCCGTCCGGCGCTCAGGCAGGGGCGCTGGGCGATGCGCGCCAAGTCTTCGGGCGCCAGTGCCAGCTTCAACTCGATTTCTCGGCCGTCCATGAAGGTCCCTCGGTCGATAAAGCGACTATACCAGTCCCCAGGCATTCAGCCATTAGCAAAGTGTGAACCTTCATTGACGCATTATGCGCAAGGAGGCTGAAAAGGCCTTGTCCTGTCCGCGCGGATGTGAGAGTCCGGGACAGGCGCGCGGGCGTGCCATCTTTGGGGGCTATGTCGATGAGCAGGAAAGGGTTGAGCCGGGGTCTTCTGTCCGTATCGCTGGCGGCCATGCTTGCGGCGTGCGGCGTGCTCAATGACCCTCGCGGCTTTACCGACGCGGTGATGAAGTCTCCGCTGCTCGATGATGATTCCAGCGAGAAGGCCATGACCGCGCTGACCCGCGGCGAGTACAGCACCGCCGAGCGCCTGGCCATCGGGGCCCTGCGCCGCAACCCCAAGGACCCCTACGCCCTTTACACCGCGGGCATGGTCTATCAGGCCACGGGCCGCTACGATCTCGCCCACCAGTATTACGAGGTGATCCTGGCCAACCGGCCCCAGGTCACCCTCACCGTGCCGTCCCAGGGCGGGCCTCAAGTCCGCTCGCTGATCGACGTGGCCCAGGCCAATCTGCTGGTGGTCGATAAGATGCTGGGCCGCACCGTTGCCGGTTCGGCCTTGCGCTCCGGGCGCGGCCCCGAAATCACGCCGCAGCAGTTGGAGCCCACGACGCCGCAATCGGCATCGCGCGGCACGATCGCCGCCGAGCCGCTGGGCGAACCGGGAAGCCCCGCCTCCCAGATGTCGACGCGGGGCGCCACCCAGGCGGAAACCAATGTGGCCACCCGCTTTCGCACCCTGCGCCGTCTGCTGGACGAGGGACTGATCACGCCCGAGGAACATTCGCGGCGGCGCAGCACCAATCTCGGCGCCCTGCTGCCCTATTCCTCCTCGCTGCCCCCGGCCCAGGGGCTGGAACGCCCCGGTCCCACCGAGGAACAGGTGGTGGACCGTCTGCGTGCCCTGGCCGTGGCCCTGGAAAGCCGGGCCCTGTCTCCGTCCGAACACGGGGCCGAGCGCACCGCCATCCTCGAGGCCCTGCTGCCCGCCGAGCCGCGCAAGGTGGATATGCCAGTCCTGCCGCCCAAGGACGTGATGGAAGCCGCCAGCGCCGTCGGCCGGGTCGAGCGTCTGCGGGCCGCCAATCTGGTTTCCGCCGAGGAAGCCAAGCGCGAGAAGGCCGCGGTCGAGAAGGTTCTCGACAGCCAGCTCGCCAAGCAGCCAGTGTCGGGCACCGCGTCGGGCCTGCGCCAGGGATCGGCCAATGGGGCCAAGTCCTCCAATGGCGGCGGAACGCCAGGTGTGGGTCTGGGCAGCGCCAAGACCGAGGAGGCGGCGCGCGACACCTGGGAAAAGATCAAAGCCAAGTTCCCCGAGGAACTGGGGGGCGTTAACGCCACATTCCCCAAGGTCGATCAGGGCGAGCGGGGAACCCGCTGGCGGATCGTCGCCGGTCCCATGAAGAGCCGCGCCGACGCGACCAAACTGTGCAAGGTGCTGAAACTGCACCGGCAGTCCTGCGAAGCCACCTCCTATTAACGCAAATTCCAACGGTCAGACCTTGCGCCAATGAGGGGGCTGGAACCACCTCTGCGGGTATACAATGTCTTGTCGCAAAGGTTTTAAGGGGGGCGCCGTCATGTACAAGGACATCCTGGTCCATATGGACGATCATCCACGCGCCCGGATTCGTCTTGAACTGGCGGCCGGTATTGCCGCCCGCTTCCAGGCCCATCTGATTGCGCTCAATGTGCGCGACCAGACCTTGCTGCCGTCCCATATGACGGCCCGGTTCGGTGGCGATCTCGATCAGTTTCGCGCCGCCGGAGACGCCGAGGCGGCCAAGCGCGTCAAGGCCGTGGTGGATGCCTTCCAGGTTCCGCCCGCCGTGACGCTGGAATGGCGGGACGTGACGGGGCTGATGTCCGAGACGGTGGCCTTGCACGCCCGTTACACGGATCTGGCCGTCATCGGGCAGGGACAAGCCGATTCCTCGGCCCCCCGTCTGGCGGATGAACTGATCATGTCGGTGGGCCGCCCCGTCCTGGTGGTGCCCTTTGCCGGGCGTTTCCCCAGCTTGGGGCGGAAGGTCATGGTGGCCTGGAACGGCGGCCGCGAGGCGACGCGGGCCATCCACGACGCCATGCCTCTGCTGGTCAGCGCCGAGGTGGTGCACGTCATCGCCATCAATCCCGAACACGGCATGGCCGGGCACGGCGATATTCCCGGCGCCGATATCTGTCTGCATCTGTCGCGCCATGGGGTCAAGGCCGTGTGCGAGCATGTGGTTTCCGACGATCTCAATGTGGGCGAGATGCTGCTGTCGCGTCTGGCCGACGAGGATGTGGACCTGATGGTCATGGGCGGTTACGGCAGTTCCCGCCTGCGCGAAATGGTCCTGGGCGGCGCCACGCGGCACATGCTCAATTCCATGACCGTGCCGGTGCTGTTCAGCCACTGAGGCCGGATATTACCTTTTCGGGTCCAGAGCCCGCTGTAACCCGTCGCCCAGCAGGTTGAAGCCCAGCACGGTGGCGAAAATGGCGGCCCCGGGCCAAAACGCCATGAGCGGCGCGCTCCACACCACGTCCATGGCGCCTGTCAGCATATTGCCCCAGGACGCCAGGGGCGGACGGATGCCAAGGCCCAGGAAGGACAGGGCGCTTTCGATCAGGATGATATTGCCCACCGACAAGGTGGTGGCCACCACCATGGGCGAGGCCACATTGGGCAGGATGTGCCGCAGCATGATGCGGCCCGGCCGCGCGCCCAGCGCTTCGGCCGCCCGCACGTAATCGCGCGACCGCACCGACAGCGTCGCGGCGCGCACCAGCCGCGCCACCCCGGTCCAGGCGACGCAGGCGATGATCAGGGCGGGGCGCAGAACGGCGAAGACCGGCGACTCCGTCATGCCAGGGGGCACGCCCAGCTTGGCCGGATCGGCGGCGGCCAGCACGATCAGCAGCGGCAGCAGGGGCAGCGACATCACTCCGTCGGTGAGGCGCATCAGAAGGGCGTCTGTCCTCTTGCCGTGATAGCCCGCCAGCAGCCCGACAAAGGTGCCGATCATCGCCGCCATCAGGGCGGTGATGGCCGCCACGCTGAGCGAAACCAGCCCGCCCTGGGCCAGTCTTGCACCGATATCGCGGCCCAGATCGTCGGTGCCTAAGGGATGGTCCGGCGATGGCGGAGCGAAACGGGCGGCCAGGTCCAGATCATCGGGGGCGGGCAAAGCCCAAGGCGCTAGCGCGATGGCGGCCAGCAGCAGCAAGAGAATGACCGCGCCCGCCCTCATGTGCGGCTGGTCCGGGGATCGAGGCGCCCATAGGCAATGTCCGCCAGGATCGAGCCCATCAGCGTCATGGCGGTGGCCAGCAGTAGACCCGACAGGGCCAGATTGAAATCATTGCCCATCACCGCTTCGTAGATCAGGCGGCCCATGCCGGGCCAGGCGAACACCGTCTCGGTGATCAGCGCGCCGGAAAACAGCCCGCCGAATTCCAGGGCGATGATGGTGGTGATGGGCAGCAGGGCGTTGCGCAACTGGTGGACCAGCACCATTCGGGCGGGGCCGCAGCCCTTGGCGCGGGCCGTGCGCATATAATCGGCTCCCGCCTCGTTGATCATGGCGGCCCGCATATGCCGTGCCGCCTGGCCAAGACCGGCGAGCGCCAGGGCCGAGACCGGCAGGACCATATGGCGCAGGCGGTCGCCAAGCCCGCCATCGCCCACATCCGCAACGCCGCCAGCGGGCAGCCAGCCCAGCGACACGGCGAAGACCACGATCAACATCAGGCCCAGCCAGAACACCGGCACCGAGACCGAGGCGAAGGCCAAGAGGTTGACCAGTCGGTCAAGCATGCCGTGGGGCTTCAACGAGGCGACGATTCCCAGCGGAATAGCCAGGGACAGGGACAAAGCCATGGCGGACAGCATCAAGAGCGCGCTGTTGCCCAAGGCCGGAAGCATGGCTTCCCCGACCGGTCGGGCATAGAGCCGCGAATAGCCCAATTCCCCCTGGACGAACTGTCCCAGCCAACGCAGCCAGCGCTCGGTCCAGGGGCGGTCCAGGCCGTAGAGCGCCTTCAGCCGCAGCGCGTCGTCGGGTGTGAGGCGAGGGTCGGCGGCGATCATCAGATCAATGGGATCGCCGGGCATCAGGCCCATCAGGCCATAGACCACGAAGGACATCACGGCCAGGACGAGGACCGAATGGACCAGCCTTGCGGTCACTCCCACCGCCAATTCTCCACCCAATAGGGGGAGGGGTCCTGATGGCCGGTGGGCACCAGCCCCTTCAACGCCTTGGGCAGGATAAAGGAATCCGATTTGAAGAACAGGGGCAAGGCGGGCAGATCCGCGGCGTAAAGCGCCTGGATCTCGCGCCACAAGGCCTTGCGCTTGTCCTTGTCCAACTCCACCTCGACCGAATCGATCAGCCGGTCCATGGCCGGACTGGCATAGCCGGTATAATTCTGGCCCGACCAGTTGTTGGCGGCGTTAGGCACCATGGCGGAATGGAGCGAGGAGCGCGGCACGCTTTCCGGGGCCGAATACCAGGCGAACAGGGCCATATGGGGGAATTTACGACGGGTCACCGTATCGCCGAACAGAATGCGGGGCGGCTCGGTCTTCAGGCGCAGTTCCACGCCGATCTTTTTCCACTGGGACTGCATCACCTGGGCCACCATCTCGCGCGAGCGGTTGCCTGCGGTGGTGACCAGATCCAGCGCAAGACGCTCACCCTTGGCATTGACCCGGATGCCGCCCGGACCCGGCTTCCACCCGGCCTCGTCCAGCAGCGATGCGGCGCGGACGGGATCGAAGGAGGCCTTGGGCAGATCGGCGGCATAGACCCAGTCCAGGGGTGGAACCAGGGATTCCGCGACGATCTGACGGCCCTCGAACAATTGGCGCGACATGGTCTCGCGGTCGAGACCCAGCAGCAGGGCGCGGCGCACCTTGAGATCGGCGAGAATAGGGGAGCCCAGATTGAGATCCAGATGCTCGTAGGTCAGGCTGGGCTTGGTGACGACATTGAAGCGGGCGCCGTGGCGCTTTTCGAAGGCGATGGCTTGCTCCAGCGGCAGGCCCAGCTCTCCGGCGATCATGTCGACTCCACCCGACAGCAGATTGGCCTCCAGCGAGGCGGTGTTCTCGATGGCCTTGATGACGATGCGCTTGAAGGCGGGCTTCGCCCCGCCCCAATGGCTGTTGGGCTCCAGCACCACATGGCTGCCCTGGACTACCGCGGTGATGCGGTAGGGGCCGTTATAGAGGCCGGGATTGGTGGAATCCTGGTCATAGGCGGTGCGGTTGCGGTATTCGGCGGGGGCGCTTTTGAACCGCGGCCCCTCGATATGGGCGGGCAGCAGGCGCAGATCGTTGATGGCGTTGTAGTCGAAGGTCAGCTTGTCCACATGCAGCGTGAAGCTGCGCGCATCCTTGACCTCGATGCGGGTGATGCGGCGGAACAACTCGGCCGCCGCCACGCCCGATTGCGGGTGGCGCCCCACCTCCCAACTGAATACCACGTCGTCGCTGGTCACCGGCTTGCCGTCGGCCCAGCGGGAATCGGCGCGCAAGGTATAGGTGGCGGCGATGCCCTTCTTGCCGCCCGGCAGTGACTCCACTTTGGCCAGGCCGTTCTCCATGCTGGGCAGTGTCTCGCACAGCAGGCAGATCAGTTGCCACGACGCGTCATAGGCGGTGATGGGCCGCTGCGCGAAGGCCAGGACATAGGTCTTGGCCAGCATGGATTCGATGGACGGGTTCAGCGTCGCCGGAAACTGGGTGATGCCGATGGCAAGCTCGTCCTTGGCAAGCGCCGGGGCGGCAAACAGGAGTGAGAGGACCAGTGGGGCGAGGCGCTTGAACATCGTCCTAGAATCAAAGCCCCGTCCCCGGCTGTCAAGCCAAGGGACTTGCGCCGTCCAAAAATTGAAAACATGGAGATTGAGCTATGCCATATGGCGTAGTTTTTGGAGTATAAAATATATCTTTAGATATTAGCACTACTTTGGCATATTTTAGCTACGGGCGGTTTTTTGGGGTTCCCAAGAGCAAGTTTGCGTGATTCATAAGAGGTCGGCTTATGGAGGGCCGATC